>NZ_CP016455.1 GCF_001713415.1 Sphingobium sp. RAC03
AGCTTGTCGATCCGGTGGAACAGGTACAGCATCACCGGCGCGCGGATCTCGCCATTGTCGAGGAAATCCGTCATGTCGAAACCGATGAAGCGGGTATCGAGCGTCATTTCGTCAGCCGGATTATCGAACACCCATCCCATCGAGCCGCGCGATGTCCATTTCTCCAGACGGGCGCCGATGCCACCTGCATCCGACATGCCCAGCATCGAGCGCAGGGCGTCTAGCGAACGGTCATCACGTGGCAGCCGCATCACTGCAGCAATGCCCTCGTCGATCATCCGTTCTTCCTGAACCGAGATCGGGCGACTATCGGTGCGGACGAGCTGGCGCACGAAGAGCGACAGCCAAGCCCGATCCTCCGCAGTATTTTCCAGCGCCTTGAGAGGGGCAAAGCCTGTGGGCGTGCCATTCCCCAAAGCGAGATAGGTGCCGCCCGAAGCCAGCACGAAAATCTGTGCGCCGCGGTCCTTGTCGATGAAAATCTGGCGCGCGCCCGTCTTTTCGGCCTGCGCCATCAGGAAGTTGACGATGACGGTCTTGCCGCCCCCGGACGGTCCGATAACCAGCGTATGGCCCAGGTCGCGTTTGTGGAAGCTGAAGAAATACGGGCTTCGGGCACTCGTCTTCATCAGCGCGATGGCGTCGCCCCAATGATTGCCGATGGCAAGGCCGGCAGGGTATGTGTGGAAGGGCGAGAACGCCGCGAAATTGAGCGACGTGATAGGTGCTGGCCTCGCCCGCCATTGGAAATTGCCGACGAGTTGGCTCCAATAGGCCGCTTCGAGCGCGGCCCCCTCGCGGGCGGCAACCATGCCGGTGTCGGCCAGCGCCGCGCGCGCAATCGACATATTGTCGCGCAGCCCCTTCAGGCTGTCGGAATAGACCGCCAGCGTGAAATGGTGGTCCCCCAGGACGAAGCGATTGGACATCAGATCGTCGGCCGCATCTTCGAGATCAAGCATCTGGCTGACGGCGCGATCGTCGGCATTCTCCATCTGCTTTTGCCGCAGGCGGAACCGCTCCGACGCCGCAGCGCGGCCGAGGAAGGTGAAGGACTGGGTGAGCACGAAGCCGAAATCGACCGCGAGCAGGGACTCGAACTGGCGCGGCGTCGTGAACGCCGGATATTCCCGAATGCCGAATATGCCTCCAAACGCGCTACGATCGGCATCGCGAACCTCGATTGTCTCACCGCCGAAGATCACCCGTTGGCGATACAGCGCGCTGCCGAGGTGGCCGCGAATGATAGGGACGCGGCGATGCCTCCCGGTCATCACCATTTCCGCGACTTCCATAGTCTCGGAAAATTTCAGACCATTGTACCCGTAGATCGCCAATCGGCGCGGCGCGCAGCGGTCCATCAGCTTTTCAAAATCGCGAGCCTTGTCCTCCAGGGCTTCGAGGAGATCGGCATCGATGGCGTCGGCCTCCGCGCCAGCTCGGGCCTTGCTCTTGAAGAGCTGGACCAGCTTGTCGGCGCCATGGATCGCGGGACGCAGCACCAGCGTCACGAAGAAGCGGTTGATGAACATTCGCTCCTTGTTCATCCGCGCGAAGTAGGCGGCATCGAGGTCGCGTGCGAACCGCGACCGGAAATTGCCGCCAGGATATTGCTCGACGCGCGCACGCACGAGATGCGTCCAGATCGACAGGCGATCGTCGTGCAGGTTGCGCAGCATACCGTTGAGCTTGGCGTGCCAGTCATTGAGATCACGCACGTCGGCCGTCTCGAATGCACGGCCCTGCAACTCGAAGGACAGCATGATGGCGCCGGAATCCAGCGCCACCACTTCGTCGGTGACATGGCGTGCGTAAGGCAGGAACTTGGTCGGCAGCACCTCCTTGAGAGCCACCTTCATCGGCACCTGGTCGGACAGGCGGTTCGGCTTAGCCATTGCGACCGAACCCCTTGCGCTTGATCCCCTTGAGAGGCAGCGGGGTGTAGCTGGAGCCGCCCCAGAATGCCCGGTTGCGGTTGGCCGCCTTGGTGCGTCCCCACAGGAAGATGAGGCGGAAGGCGTTCACGTCATGGCGGACGATCAGCCGCGAAATGCCGAACATCACCGCCGCGATGACCGCTGCATATACAGGATTATTGAACCCGATCAGCACAATCACTGAGGACAGCAGGATGACCACGGCCGCTTCGATCGGAATACCGGCGAACAGCGCAGGGCGCGTCACCGCCAGAAATAGCGGATTGCGCGCCATGATTTCCCGATCCTCGTCCATGTGCTAACCTTCGGCATTATGCGGTGGTGGCGGGGCGGCCCTCGCCCCGCCTTGCAAAGATCAGCCGGCGTTGAGCTGGTCGACGATCCACGGCGCGGAAAAGATCAGGGCGATACCGATGATGACGGTGACAAGAGCGCCGGTGTTGACGCGGCCCGTCAGCCAGCCAAATCCTGCGGCGATGATCGCGAGAATGGCGACGGTACGCAGCAGGCCGTTGCTGAGAAGGTTCAGCACGGATTGGCCGAAACTTTCGAGATTGGTTTGCGCGAGCGCGGGTTCGGCGGAGAGCAGCGAGGCCAGCGCCACCAGAGCGAACATCGACAGGACGCGCCCCAGCTTGCGACGGCGCGGCGATAGTGCGTCGATGCGGGCGGTGACGCGGGATCGAAGGGTAAGCGTCGGCACGCCGAGCGACACAAGGTTCATCGGTTGTCTCCTTCTGCAGCGAGCGTGGCTCGCTCAAATTCCGCCTTTGCGAACACGTCCCACGATGGCGGCGGGGGGGATGGGGCCGCGCGAGGCGTCCCCGTGTCGGACGTATTTTCTTCGACCAGGGCGGCCAGCATCGTCGCGGCGTTCGAGGTCGGGGGGGCAGGTGTGCCGGTGATTGCGGCCGAGCGGACCGGTGCAGGCTGGGCGGCGTCGGCGAAGCCGGCATTGCCGACCACCCGCCCTACATAGCCGTTGGCAAAGCCACGCGACTGCGATCCGGTATTGTACATGGAGAGCGCGATGCGCAGCGCGCGTTGCGGATGCAGGCCGTCTCTGACCTGGCGATAGTTTCCAGCGAGTACCGCCCCGGCAGCGGCGATGTTCGTGCAGGGTTCGAACACCGTCTCCCATGTCAGGCCGAGGGCCTTCATGTTCCGGGAGTTGATCTGTCCCAAGCCAAGATCGACGGAATAGCCTTTGGCGACATAGGTCCGCGAGATCCTGATCGCCTGCGCCAGTGTGGTTGGCTGGGCGACCTTGTGGCCCAATCCGTTGACGTTGATCGCCAGCTCGTAGCCTTGGCTTTCAGTTTTCACGATCGCCGCGATTGTCTCTGGAGCCACATCCGGCGCGCATTGCGCGGCGAGGCCCATGACCACTGCTGCGGGCAGCGTCACCGCCCGCAGCCTTCCGTGTCCGGGACATAAGGCAAAAGCGCCGTCGTCATTCCATGACCGGCAAAAATGGCAATATCGGCGGTTCGGGCCGAAACCGATGCGATCAACGCGGCATTTTGCGCGACGCACACCGGGAATGAACATAAGCGATTTGCCATGTTTTCACTCCAGTTGTGAAGACAGGCTATGTTAAGAAATCCGCGGACGCTACCCCCAAAGCGACATGCGTTCCTGATAATGAGAACGACTTACCCCGCTAAAATGTCGTTTCATCCCTCATGCCTGGGTAGGGGTGCAAACTGATAACGCCTTCGTAACCATAACCCAGAATAATGTGGCGTATGGCTGAAGATGCCTTCTTATACAGGCGGATGCGCTTCTTGTCGTATAGGCCGATATGGAACATCGCAGTTCCACGCCAGCTCACACGGATATTGATATGCCACTTGCCGGAGTCGTGCTGGCAGACATGAACGTCTGTGATCGTCCCGCCCGGAGGGCGGTGCGTCGTAAGTTCCCGTTCTAGTAGTAGCTCTAATTCCATTCTCACCCTACAAGCGATTTATATGGTTTTCGCTGGTGTCATGTATCGCATAGCGATAGCATGACGATGCGCTTCAACGGAGGTGTCTTAAATGGCCCGACGGCATATCGCCACGATTGAGGAACAGGCCGACCGAATTGTTCGCCAGCTTGGTGGCCGATGGACGGGCGATTTTGCCATGTGCCGATGCCCTGCCCATTCCGACAGCAAAGCAAGCCTTTCCGTTCGCGTAGGCGACCGCGCTGTGCTGTTTCACTGTTTCGCCGGATGCGCTGCCGAAGCGATCATGACGGCGCTTCGGTCCGGCAAAATCCTGGCTCCGCCCGATCATGATCCGGGGCAGCGCCAGGAGAGCAGGAGCGACCTCAACAAGGTCGCCTTATCCGTTTGGCGGCACGCGGCGCCTTATGTCGGCACGCTGGCTGATCGCTATCTGCGCGCCCGTGCGATCGTGCCCGAGGGGATCAACGCCCGTTTCGATCCGCGTTGCCAGTGCGGTGCGGGCGCCGCCAAGGCGTTTGCTCCGGCGCTGATCGTGCCGATCGAGGAAGACGCCGGCGTCGTTGCGATCCACCGCACCTTCTTGACGCCCGATGGCCGCTGGAAGGCCGACATGCCCGAACCCAAGCGTATGCTGGGCAATCCCGGCACCGGCGCGGTGCGCTGGGGCGGTATTCCAACCGATGGCGTGCTGCGTCTCGCGGAAGGCGTCGAGGATGCCGCAAGCGTGATGAACCTGCTCGACCCCGGTCACTTCGTATGGCCGGTGCTGGGCATCGAGCGCTATCAAGGCATTGCGATCCCTGAGAGCGTCCACACCGTCATCCTCTACAGCCAGCACGGCGTCGAAGCGGCGCGCGCCGTAGAACGGGCCACCCCTCACCTGACCGATAATGGCCGTAGGCTACTCACCAAGCTGCCGCCACATAGCGGCGACTGGAACGATCTCCTGCGCGAGATCCGGGCAGCATGAAGCTGTTTCCCGGCGTCCCGCCCTATCAGCGCTGGATGATGGGGGCGACCTTCGTTGTCGTGGCGGTCTATTCCATCGCGCAAAACAAGGCATCGCTGGTCGAAGCATCGCAGACCCAGCTATCCTCTCCTTCTCCCCGGATTATCGATGGCGATACCGTCGATTTCTCAAACGGTCGCGTGCGGATTGTCGGGATCGATGCTCCTGATGACGATCGACCGCAGCTCAAGGCGCTGGCGAGTGAGGCGCTGCGTGATCTGGCGGCCCGCGATGGCGGGCTGACGTGTTCGGCGTCGCTGTTCGACTATGCCCTGCGCCGCGAAGAGCAGTGCCGGACCACTGCCAAGAGCTATGGGCGATTGAATCTGTCTTGCCGCTTCCCCAGCAACAAGGCGAGCGTGGGTGCCACCATGGTCGCTCAAGGCTATGCCGTCGATTACCGCGTCTATTCGGGCGGCGCCTATGTCGACCTGATGCGCAAGGCGGCAGCGCAGCGCGCAGGTTTGTGGGGTATCGATTACGAAGGCATGCGGCAGCTCGCCGTGCAGCGTGCGCAAGTGCCGCAAGGGTGCGACGTGGGCACGATCAAGAAAGAGCCGGGGGCAGTCGCCGGCGCACGTTCGGCGCGGTGATGATCGAACGCGGCTCTCGCGTTGCCGCCGTGGTTGGCCGCTGGGGGGGAGCTAGCTCCGTGGTAGTTGGCGCAGTCCTGCTCGGGCGCGTCATCCGCGACATGCCGTATCTGCTTCCTAACCGCCTGCCCGGCCTGGTCCTCTATGAGGTGGGGCCGGGTCTGCTCCTGGCTGTCGCAATATGGTTTGCAGTCAGCATCACCCGCGGATACTTTCGCGCACGAACGAGACTGATCCTGTTTGTGGTGATGGCCGCCCTTTTCGGCTCGATCGCCATCGGCAATGCCTTTGCTCCCTCGCTGGATGGGCGTTGGCTATGACCGGGGACGCCAGCCTGTAGCTACAATGTAGCTCAGATAATCTAACGGGGTGAGTGAGGTGGCAGCGGCCGAAGTAGTACGTGCTCGGATTGATTCCGACGTCAAGAGAGAAGCCAGCGCCGTTCTTGCGGGGATGGGCCTGTCTATTTCCGATGCAATCAGGCTGATGCTGGTGCGCGTGGTCTCCGACAAAAAATTGCCCTTCGACATCTATGTGCCCAATGTCACCACTCAGGCCGCGATGCGCAATGCGTCCGAGGGGCAGTTGGAGCAGTTCGCCACCGTTGCAGACTTGATGGGCGCGCTGAATAGGGATGATGCCGAGAGTTAGGCTCCTTGCTAAAACCGGCGCCGTCTACTGAGGTCGATTAGGCCAGCAGACTCGGAAAATCGTGTTTCGCCCTTTCCCAAGCTCGTGAGATGCCTGGGCCTAGATGACAGGAAATGAAGCGAACGGCACTTGCGCCTCTAAAATCGCGGTTTTCCCTTAAATTTGTATGCTGATACAGCAGTGGCAGAAATGCGAACTGCAGAAAAACCAAAGGCCGCCCTTGCGGACGGCCTTGGCCTTTTAGTTCCCTCTCGGGAAACGGACACTCCCCAGGGGGAGGCCGCGCGTGCTCCCCATATAGACGTCCATTTATGAAGATTCAAATAAAAGTTGACCCTCTCGGGGGCGTCCTATTCCGCCAGGGCGGGAGGCGCTGACGGCTTGGGGAGCCATGCCAGTACAAGGCGCAGCATGTCGTCGAATTCGTCGACCGCCATGCGAACGATACCGCCCTTGTCAGGAACCAGACGGCTGACGGCAACCGTGGTGACCTTGTCGCAAATTGCATAGGCCGCCCGCCCGTCGATCGTGGTCTGCAACGGAAATGCCCACTTGTTCCCCGGCTGCGCGGCCGTCGAGCAGGGCACGACCGTCACCGCGCCATGGAGCGTGTTCTTGAAGGACAGGATGATGACGGGCCGCCGCTTCCAGAACTCAGGAAGCTGCGCATCCTTTGGAAAGTCACACCAATAGAGCTGACGGATGCTCGGCGCCGACGTCACCCGTGGCGGCACGCTGGGCGGCGGCTCCTGAACATGCGCGTTCATTCTAGTCGTCCTTCACCAGCTTCAGCTTCGGGGCACCCTTGCGGGCCTGACGGATTTTACGGATTTCCGTCTTCTCCTTGATGTCCAGCAGCTTCTCATCCGCGAACGGCCGCGCCGCTGCGATCAGCCCGTCAAGATGATAGATGTTGGTCCGGCTTCCCGCCTCAGTGCGCCGCTCTTCACGGCGGATGTAGTTCGCAGCTTCGAGCGACGCGATATGCTTTTGGATCGTGCGCGGATGGACATTCATTGCCGCCGCCATCGTATTCTTTGACGGATAGGGCTTGCCCTCCGCAGTCCACCACTTGCTCGCAAGATACAGGATGATGTTGAGATCGAGCGGCGTAAGATCAAGCTGGCGCTGGTTCTCGATGATGACGCTGGGCAAGGCGGTCCATCCCGCCTCCATGAGCGGCTTGGTCCACTTTTTCTCGTTCGTGCGTAGCTCGGCGCTACTGTCTGTTTGCTTCTTTGCCACCATGAGACTATTCCTTTCTTGCAAGCAGATATGGCTCGTCAGCGGAGAGCAATCAAGTTTGATAGGGAGGCGCTGGCGCCGCCCCCGCTGGGCCTCAAAGGCGCCCCCTCGGAGGGCAGGAGAGGCCGGGTCCGGGAGCCGTCCAGGGCCTACAAAGCATACAGTCCCCATATGCACATCCCGTATTCACCGTATATCCCGGCACGTATGATACCGAGTAACCGTGGGGGGGGAGGCATAACGGCCCCCCCGGGGGTACATTTTTCATTCTCGGGAATGCGTTGGGCGCGGCCCTTACGGGCACGGCTCTATCGCCGCGAGCGCCAACCGAGCCACCGTGCCGGCGTCTCAGCCCATCCGGGTGACGATCCTCGCGCGAGGTGTGTGCCACGTGGCGCACCCGTGTTGCCGCGCCGTGGCGGTGTTGCTTTCATAGGCGCTTGCGACCCTCCCCCGGAGGCCCGCATGCTTGAGGGAACACCAAGGGCTACTGCCCTTTCGTCCCCGAACGACAATCATGCCCCCCGTGTAATCCGCCAAGCGCGGCACCCGACGCCCTGAAGGCATCGGCCGCGCTAGGGCGGCTCGCCCGCGCCAGGAGCAAGATTCTCGCCCTCCCTCCCCATCCCGTTCCTCGCCGGAAAGGCAGAGCCGCATGCCGCAGAGCAAGCGGCTTTCAGCCTCAAGAGGAAAGGACGAAATCATGGGACGCATCACCGACAACCGGGCCGACGTCTATCAGGAGATCACCGACCAGATGATCGCCATGATCGAGGCTGGCACCCGGCCTTGGTCCAAATCATGGAACGGCAGCACCGCTCCCAATATCCCGCTGCGCTCCACCGGGGTTCCGTATCGCGGCATCAACGTCCTGACCTTGTGGGTGGCCTCCATGACCAAGGGCTATGCCTCCCCGCATTGGCTGACCTTCAAACAGGCGCTCGCGCTGGGCGGCTGTGTCCGCAAGGGCGAGAAGGGATCAACCGTGGTCTATGCCAACAAGATCGTGGTGGGTGACGGCAAAGGCGGCGAAGCGAGCAGCGAACAGGGCGAGGACGGCAGGCGGCAGGTCGCGTTCCTGAAACGCTACACGGTTTTCAATTCGGAGCAGATCGACGGCATCGAGACGCAATATCCCATGCCCGAACCGATCATCACCGCCACCAATCCCCACGACCGGGACGCCGAGCTTGATACGCTCTTTGGCCGGGTGCCTGTTACCGTGCGCCACCACGGTTCGCAGCCCTGTTATCAGCCGAGCGGCGATCATGTCGTCATGCCGGCATTCGCCGACTTCCATACCAGCGACGATTATTATTCGACCCTAGCACACGAACTTTGTCACGCCAGCGGCCATATCAACCGGCTTGCCCGTCCGACCCTCATTTCCACGAAGCGGGAGGATTATGCGCGGGAGGAACTGTGTGCCGAATTGGGTGCCGCGTTCGTCAGCGGCGCGATCGGCATCAAACTTCACGACCGCGAGGATCATGCGGCCTATCTGGCAAGCTGGCTGTCTGCCCTTCGCAATGACAAGCGGTGCATTTTCACCGCCGCGCGCCAGGCGCAGGATGCAGCCGACTGGCTGCTGAGCCGGATGGGCACGGAAAGCCCCTTCGCGCTGGAAGAGAGCGCCTGAACGGCCAGACCAGCCCCCGCCCTGAGTAGGGGCGGGGGCTGGTTCCGGCAAGAAAATCGCGCCTCGTCCGCTCGCGAGCGGACGAGGCGCCGTCGTTTGTGCAAGATCGTTGCCGCCGATCAGCAGGTCATGACGTCTGCTCCGCCACATCGCGATATGCGAGCAGGCGCAGTGCGTTGAAGACGACGAGAAGCGTGGAGCCTTCATGCATCGCAACCGCCGGACCGATGCCAAGGCCAAGGATCGTTGCTGGCACAAGCAATGCGACAACACCCAGGCTGACGAACACATTCTGCCGGATGATGCCGCGTGTGTGGCGGCTTAGGCCGACCGCGAACGGCAGATGGGCCAGATCGTCGGCCATCAACGCCACGTCGGCCGTCTCCAGCGCCACATCCGAGCCGGCAGCGCCCATCGCAATGCCAACGGTCGCCGATGCCATTGCCGGCGCATCATTGACCCCGTCGCCGACCATCGCGACCTTGTCCTCACCCGCGAGCTTCTTGATCGCGGCGACCTTGTCCTCCGGCATCAGGTCGCCCCATGCCTCGTCGAGCCCGACATCCCTGGCGACGGCGTCGGCTACCTTCTGGTGATCGCCCGAGATCATGATCATCCGGGTGATACCCATGTCCCGCAGGCGTTTGAGCGCGATCTTGGCCGCCTCGCGCGGCGTGTCCATCAGCCCGATCGCACCGATGTCCCGATCGGCCTTGCGCACTACCATCGTGGTGCGCCCCCCTTCGCGCAGGGCCGCGACGGCGTCAGTAGCGGCCGCATTCAGCGCAGGGATGCCCTCCACGCCGAACATCTCGGCCTTCCCGATCCACACCGTCTCGCCACCAACGGTCGCAGTGACGCCGCGTCCGGTCAGGCTCTTGAGGTCGGTTGCGGTCGGAATGTCGCGCCCGCCCAGGCGTTCGCGCCCATCCTTGACGATCGCCTGCGCCAAGGGGTGATCGCTCAAACCCTCGACAGCGACCGCGAGCGTCAACAGATCTTCTTCGCTCGCGCCGTCCACCGGCACGACATCGGTGATGCGGGGGCGGCCTTCCGTCAGGGTGCCCGTCTTGTCGAACGCGATCGCCTTCAACGAACCGAGGTTTTCGAGCGGAGCACCTCCCTTCACCAGCACGCCGCCGCGTGCCGCGCGTGCAACGCCTGAAAGCACGGCGCTGGGGGTGGCGATGGCGAGCGCACAGGGGCTGGCGGCGACCAGCACCGCCATCGCCCGATAGAAGCTGTCGCGGAATGGCTCGTCGATCACGACCCACGCGAACAGGAGGATGAACGATAGAGCCAGCACCGCCGGCACGAAGACACGTTCAAACCGATCAGTGAAGCGCTGCGTGGGAGACTTTTGCGTCTCCGCTTCGCTCACCATCTTCACAACCTTGGCGAGCGCGCTCTCGTTGGAACGCCGCGTCACCTCGATCTCGATCGCGCCGCCGCCGTTGATCGTACCGGCGAACACCCGGGACGTCGCTTCGACACCATCGGGCTTCGCGCGCGCCGCCTCGACGTCGGCCACAGGCTCCTTGTCGACCGGGATGCTCTCGCCGGTGACGGGGGCCTGGTTGATCGCGCTCGAACCCTTGATGACGAAGCCGTCGGCAGGCAGGCGCTCGTTGGGGCGCACGATCACCACATCACCGATTACCAGCTCCTCGACGGCAAGCTCCGTGGTCTGCCCGTCGCGGCGCACCGTCGCCTTGTCGGGTGCGAGTTCGGCGAGCGCTTCGATGGCCCGCTTGGCGCGCCCCATCGCATAATGCTCGAGCGCATGGCCGAGGCTGAACAGGAACAGCAGGAGCGCGCCTTCCGCCCAGGCACCCAGCGCCGCGGCGCCAGCGGCTGCCACGAGCATCAGCGTGTCGATCTCGAATTTCCTGAGCTTCAGATTGTCGATTGCCTCGCGCAGCGTAAAAAATCCGCCAAAACCATAGGCACCCACATAGAAGGCGGTCGGTAGCCATTCGGGCATGCCCGCCACGAGTTTTTCGACCGCGAAGCCGATCGCCAGCAGTGCGCCGCACGCGAGCGCAAAGATCAGTTCGGTATTGGGGCCGAGAAAATTGGCGTGCGCGTGATCGTGGCCGTCACCCGGCCCATGTTTCTCAGCGCCCTCTCCATGACTGGCGTCGCCGTGGTCGTGGTCTGTATGGTCACTGGTGCTGTGATCGTGTCCGACGTGCTCCGAGCCAGTCCGCTGTACCGGTCTGACCTTGAGCTTGCCGAGCGCCGCGAGGATGAACGCCTCGTCGACCCGCTCCTTGTCATATTCGACACGGATGCTGCCCGAGGCGCTGGCGTCGGCCTGCAGCACGCCGGGCACCCGGCACAGGGTTTCGCTAATGGTGCGCGCGCGGCGCTCGTGGCCGATACCCTCGACCTGCCATCTGGCATGGCCGTATCGCCCGCTAATCTCGGCGCCGGCTGCGCGCACCATTTCGCGCACACGTGACATCGGCAATGCCGCGCTATCGAAATGGATGCACAGCTTTGCGGGGGTCTCGCCATCGGCGGGAAGGACATGCGCCTCTTCGACGCCGGGTTTCGCCTTGAGTGTCGCGACAAGCCGGCCAACGCAAGCATCGGCCGCGTCAGGGATTTGCGGCAGCAAGACGGGGATATCAAGTTTGAGCTTGTCGGTCATCGCATCGTCTCCGCGCTGTTTTTCGCTTCTGCACGAGCATCGCGCAGGATTTCTATGCCGCCCTTGATCGCGATGAGCGCGGTCGCCAGGCCGACGATTAGATCGGGCCAATTCGTCCCCAGCCACAACACCAATGCCCCTGCGATCAGGATGCCGCCGTTGGAGATGAAGTCGTTGAAGCTGAAGGTCGTGGCGGCGCGAAGGTTGACGTCCTTCTGCTTAAGCCGCTGGAGCATCCGCAGGCAGATATAGTTCACGACCGCAGCAACCGCCGACATGACCATCATCGTAGGTCCGATCGGCTCGCTGCCCTGGAGATAGCGGCGTCCAACATCGAGGAGAATGCCGCCCGCGAAGATCAGCAGCATCACGCCCGATGCCCGTGCCGCTCGCGTTTTCCAGGTCTGCCCGCGGCTTAACGCAACAAGGCTCAACCCATAAACGGCCGTATCGGAAAGATTGTCGACACCATTGGCGATCAGCGCGCTGGAATCACCGATCAGTCCGGAGGCGAAGAAGCCGATTGCAATCGCTGCATTGAGCAGCAGCACTATCCATAACGTCCGGCGCTCATTGGGCGCCTGTCGCTCTGAGGGCGTCATACCATGATCTCCTCGATAAACAGCAGCGCGAGAAACCCGACAAAGAACATGGCGCTGATGAGCGGTGAGTCCGGCTTCTCGTGGGCTTCGACCAGCAGTTCCTCGGTCACGAGGTAGAGCAGTGCCATGAGCCCGAAACTCAGGAACCCGGTGATCCATACCGGCGTCAGCAACGCCACTGGCTGCGCGACGAGGGCGCCGAGGGGCAAAAGCACCGCCAGCGCGCAGGTCAGGCCGATCGCCCTGGCCTTGCGATATTTGCCGGCAAGCTCGTTGGTGAGAGTAAGCGCAAGGAACAGCACCTCTAGTGTCAGCGCGACGGCCAGGAGCGCCCCTGCCTTCTCGCCCGCGATGAAGGCGAGCCCCAGAACCAGACCATCTATGGCAAGGTCGAGTCCTATTGCCGCGAGAAGCGCGACAGGTCCCTTGAACCGGCTCTCCGCCGCCTTGAGGCTCAGCATGACGGCGACGCCGAGTGCGCCGCCGATCAGCGTCGCGCTCGGAGAACCACCGTGCTTTACCAGGGGCAGGATTTCCGTGGCAGCGGCTGCGAACACGACACCGGCTGCCAGATGCTGCATGGCCGCGACCAGCTTCTCGCCGGGGGACCGCCACCCGGCCATGAGCGCCCCGACCATGATTGCGACCATCGGGATGAGGGAAAATTTGAGAGCGGCCATCGTCAGCCCTTCCCGATGATGTCTGGACTGGTCACAGGCTCGTCGCCTTCGCGCACACGATGGTTGGCTCATTGGCTTCCTCGATCCTGATCTCGTTACCCGAGAAGGTCGCGCTGGCCGTATCGCCGACATATTGGAGGCCCTGCGCCGGGGCGGTCATGACAAGAGGAGCCCCATCCGCAGCCCGCCGAATTTCAAGGGTTAATCCCTCATCCTTGAAGTCGATGAGAAGCGTGCGCTTGTCGTCGCATCGATACGGATGGCGGCCAGGAGTGCCGCTTGCGTCCGCGCTGTCATTGGCGTGGATTTCCTGTTCCGTCGGCGGCTTCTTCGTCGGCTTCTCCGAACATGCGGCCAATGCCATTGCGCCCGCGATGATGCCGACCGTCGTTGAAAGAAGCGATGTCATGATGGCCTCCGGTTGCTTCTGAAGCCGCTTCGAGGTGGCGTGGTCCGCCCCTTCGCAACTGGTTGAGCCGACAGGCGCCGCAAATGCCGTTCCAGGCTTGCATCCGCCCGGACGAGGCTGGCTTGGATCTTGCGCCGCATCAACGCTGCCAGGGGGGCGCCAAGGAGGCCCGAGAAGCGCAGGCTATGCCGCACACGCGTTCCCGTGGCCTCGCTCTCAAGAGTATAATTTTCCTCAAACATGAGGAGTTTGGGAACGCCCGCGGTCCACGTGAACATGCGCGGCTTATCGGCGCGGATGATGTTCGCCTTGGCGGTCAGCTCCTTATCGAGCCTACCGATGCGGAAAATGTAGGCGGTCTCGCCGCCTTGGACCGCAGCGCCGGAAAGTCGAATGAAGGGGTTCCACCGGGAATGCGCTGGAAAGTCGGTGAGCACCGACCAGATGCGCAGCGGCGATGCCTTGAGGCTGATCACATTTTCGATCACTGACACCTGATGCCTCCTTTCTGAACGTGGTGAGGAGGGCGAATTCTTGCCCTCCCCTGTCCGATCATGTGTACTGCGGCAGCGGCGCCGCCTCGTCTCTTTCGTCACCCTTCACCGCCTGCTGCCCGAAACGCGCGTAGAGCGTGGGCAGCACGAACAGCGTCAAAAAGGTCGCGGAGATGAGACCGCCGATGACAACAGTCGCGAGCGGCTTTTGCACTTCCGCGCCGGCCCCGCTCGCAAACGCCATCGGCACGAAGCCGAGACTGGCGACCAAGGCCGTCATCACGACAGGACGGAGCCGCTGGATGGCCCCTGTCCGCGCAGCTTCTGCCCGGTCCATGCCGGACCGGATCAAGTCCTGCACCGAACTGACCATGACGAGGCCGTTGAGGACCGCGATGCCCGACAGCGCGATGAACCCGACCGCTGCGGAGATCGAGAAGTCCATGCCCCGGGCAAACAGTAGCAGTACGCCGCCCACCAAGGCGAACGGCACGCCGGTGAACACGATCGCGGCATCACGCGCCGATCCCAATGCCCCATAGAGCAGCAGCAGGATCAAGATGAAGCAGGCCGGGATCACGAGCTGAAGCCGCTGGCTGGCGGACTCCAGATTTTCGAATTGCCCGCCCCATTCGAGATAGCTCCCAGCGGGCAAGCGGACGTTTTGCCCGACGGCCTCCTGGGCGTCCGCCACTACGCTGCCGACGTCACGTCCCCGCACGTTCGCCTGCACGACGACCCGGCGCTTGCCGTTCTCGCGACTGATCTGGTTCGGCCCATCGACGACGCCGATACTGGCGACGCTGGACAGCGGCACATAGCCACCTCCGGCAATCGGCACCTGCACCTGTTCGAGCTGACGCAAATCCGCGCGCTGCGCGTCCGACAAGCGGATGACCACCGGGAACCGGCGATCACCCTCGAAGATCATGCCGGACTCGCGGCCCCCGATGGTAGCGGTGATCGTGTCCTGCACGTCCTGCGCGGTGACACCCACCCGCGCCATCGCGTCGCGATTGACGCGGATGTCGAGCATCGGCAGACCAGTGGTCTGCTCAACCTTCACGTCCGCCGCCCCTGGCGTCTTGCGCAAAACGCCGGCGATCTGTTCGGCGGTGCGGTTCATGGCAACGAAGTCGTCGCCGAACACCTTGACCGCGATGTCGCCGCGCACGCCGGCGATCAGCTCGTTGAACCGCATCTGGATCGGCTGCGTGATCTCGTAGGCGTTGCCCGGAATCTTGCCGAGCAGGCCTTCCAGTCGCTCGACCAGTTCCTCCTTGGCTAGCTTGGGATCAGGCCATTCATCGCGGGGCTTGAGGATGACGAACATATCGGTCGCGTTGGGCGGCATCGGGTCCGATGCCAGCTCGGCCGTGCCTGTCTTGGAAAAGACGAAGCGCACCTCGGGCTGCTTGGCGACTATCCGCTCGATCGGCACCTGCATGGCCTGACTCTGTTGGACCGATGTCGCCGGGATACGCAGCGCCTGGATGAGCAGATCGCCCTCATCGAGCTGGGGCAGGAAGACTTGCCCCAGCGTAGTGAAGGCCAGCGCCGCCGCGACGAGGCTCACAACGCTTGCGCCGATCGTGAGTGACGGGCGCTTCATGGCCTTTTCGAGACCCGGTTCGTAACGGGCTTTGAGCCATGAGATGATGCGCCCATCCTTCTCCTCGACCCGCTTGGACAGCCAGATAGCAATCGCCGCCGGTACGAATGTCAACGACAAGGCAAAGGCGAAAAGCAGGGCGATGATGACCGTCAGCGCCATCGGCACGAACGTCTTGCCCTCCACGCCGGTGAGCGTGAGCAGCGGGACATAGACAAGGATGATGATCGCCTGCCCGTAGACCGAGGGCCGGATCATCTCGCGCGCCGCCGTGGCAACGGCTTCGAGGCGCTCCTTCATGCTGAGCAGCCGGCCTTCATGGTGCTGTTGCTCCGCGAGACGGCGCAGCGCGTTCTCGACGATGATGACAGCGCCATCGACGATGAGACCAAAGTCGAGCGCGCCCAGGCTCATCAGATTTGCCGAGACACCCAGACGCAGCATGCCGAACCCGGTGAGCATCATTGTCACCGGGATCACGGCGGCCGCAATCAGCGCGGCGCGGAAATTGCCGAGCAGAAGGAACAGCACGACGATGACGAGCAACGCGCCTTCGGAGAGGTTCTTGGCGACCGTCTTGATCGTCGAATTGACCAGCGCGGTCCGGTCCAGAACGGGTTGCACCACGACATCAGGCGGCAGCGAGGCGTTGATCTCCTTTAGCCGATCAGCGACCGCCGTGGCGACGTTGCGGCTGTTCTCGCCAATCCGCATGATCGCGGTGCCCACGACCACTTCGGTGCCGTTCTCCGAGGCCGAGCCCATGCGGATCGCCTGGCCGGTGCGAACGGTGGCAACCTGGTCAAGGGTAATCGGCACCCCTTCGCGGGTTGCTATGACGGTGCGCGACAGTTCGGCCGCGTTGCGCACCAGCGCGTCGGAGCGGACCGCCAGACCCTCGCCGTTGCGGTTGACGAAGCCGCCGCCCACGCTGGTGTTGTTCTTCTCGAGTGCGGTGCCAAGATCGGTGAGCGTGATGTTCAGGGAAGCGAGCTTCTGGACGTCGGGGACGACCAGATACTGCTTGGCATAGCCACCGATGGAGTCGACGCCGGCAAGACCCGGCGTGTTCTTCAAAAGCGGCGTGACGATCCAATCCTGCGCGGTGCGCAGATAGGTCGCCTTGTCTTCTTCGCTCGTCAGCCGTTCGCCTTCCGGCGTGATGTAGCTGCCGTCGGGCTGCTGACCAGGCTCACCGGGGCGATGCTTGTCATCTTGTCGATGATCAAGCCGGACAGTCCACATATAGACCTCGCCCAGTCCCGTTGCGATCGGCCCCATTTCGGGGTTCACGCCGTCAGGCAGGTTCTCCGCGACGCCCGCCAGACGCTCGCCGACCTGTTGGCGAGCGAAATAGATGTCGGTGGACTCGCCGAAGACCGCGGTTATCTGCGCGAACCCATTGCGGCTGAGCGAGCGCGTGTTTTCAAGGCCGGGAATGCCGGCAAGCGCGGTTTCGATCGGAAACGAAACCTGCTTCTCGACCAGCTCGGGCGACAGCGCCGAGGCGCGGACGTTGATCTGGACCTGGTTGTTGGTGATGTCCGGCACCGCGTCGATCGGGAGCCGGTAAAGGGAATAGGCACCGATGGCGGTGGCGACGGCGGTGAGAAGCAGGACGAGCCAGCGCTTCTCGACCGCCCATGTGACGATACGGGCGATCATGGCATCAATCCTCGTGCGCCGCTTCGCCCTTGCCGAGTTCGGCCTTGAGCGTGAAGCTGCCGGTAGTGGCGATCTGTTCGCGGCCGCTGAGGCCAGAGCGGACGATGACGGTATCGCCGGCGGCATCGCCCAGCGTGACCGGGGTAGCCTGGAACCCCTTGGCGGTGCGGACAAAGACCACCGATTTGCCTTCGACGGTCTGAATGGCCGTCGTCGGCACGCGTACCGCAGAGCTTCCAGCATTGCCGCTCAGCTGCACCGCAGCAGTGACGGGCTCGCCGACACGCCACTGAGCGCCGCGATTGTCGAGCGTCGCGATAACCGGCACCTGCCGCGTTTGGGGATCAAGCGCGGGCGAGACGAAGGTTATACGCGCGCTGGTCTGCCTGCCCGGCGCCGTTACCGTTACGACGTTCCCGGGCCTGACCCTGCCGGCGTCTTCGGGCTTGAGGTTCAGCGCCAGCGATACCCGGCTAAGATTGGCGATACGGTACAGTTCCGCGTCGGCTGTGACGGTCTGGCCCAGCACGACCGGACGCGAGATGATCTGGCCGGCGATGGGGGCTGTAATACCGAGGCGGTTGAGGCCGCCCCCGCCCCCGCCGCCGCCAGCGGCCGAGACCTGACTTTGGGCCTGACGGTAGGCAATCCTTGCTTCGGTCGCAGCCGTTCGCGCCGCGATCAGGTCTTGTTCGGGCGACACGCGCTGCGCGAACAGGCGCTGTTCGCGTGCGAGGTTGGAATTGGCGAGTGCAAGCCTGGCGCGCGACGCTTCCACCTCTCCCTTGAGCTGTGCCGCTTCCCTGCTTTCGATGACCGCGATGGTTTCCCCCCTGCCGACCGACTGGCCCAGATTGCGGGTCAATGAAACGACGCGGCCTCCGATCGCGGCGGAAACGACCTGCGTCCCTTGCGGATCACCCTCGATAGTTGCGGGCAGTTCGATCGTACCGGCTCCGCCTGTCATCGGGCGCGCGATCTGGACCCCAGCGGCCGTGATCTGGTCGGGCGTGAGCGTCACGGCCCCTTCGTCGGCATGCGCTTCTTTACCGCCGCCCTCGTCGGCATTGGCAGATGCTTCATTGGTTGCAGCAGCATCGCCGCCTTCGGAGCTACCGCCGCAAGCGGAGAGCAGCAAGGCGAGGCCAAGCGGCATCGCGCCGCCCATAAGGATGGTCTTCATCGGTCGGTATCCCCCGAAATCGTGGTCGCCGTCGCGGGAGCGGTCAGCCGCTCCAGTTGCGCGCGGGCATTTTGATAATTGGCGAGTGCGTCGATCGCGGCGACGCGCGTCTCGGCAAGAGTGCGTTCGGCGTCGAGCAGATCGAGCTGGCCGAACTTGCCTTCACGGTAGCCGATCCGGGCGATCCTGGCGGCTTCCTGCGCTGCCGCCAGGGCTGGTCCGGCTGCAGCACGGGCGGTTGTGGCCGCGTTCGCGGCCTCCGCCTGCGCGTTCGTGATCGCTTGCTCGACATCGAGGGCGGTAACACGCCGTAAGGCTTCCGCCTGGCTTCGCTGTGCGCTCGCCTGCGCGATGGCCGCGCGGCCATTGTTGAACAGCGGGATCGGAATCGAGATCGAAAATACCGCAGCGGTGTCGTTGGTCGCTTCGAGCCGCCTTAGAGCCGGGCCGATGTTGAGGTCTGGGACGCGGTTCGCCCGCGCCAGCCTCACGCCGGCATCGGCGACGGCTAGATCGGCGTCGGCGGCGGCGAGTGCCAAAGTGTTTGCCGCCGGCGGCGTCTCGACGGGACCAAAGGTCGGTGCCGGGAGCTGATCGAGAAGCGCGGCATCGAGCATCCCGTCGATAGGTCGTCCAATCCGCCGTGCCAGGTTCGTGCGCGCTGCTTCGGCGAGCCGTGTCAGCCGTTCCACGTTGGCATCGGCGTTGATCCTCGTGACATCGGCGCGCTGCTGTTCGAGCGGCGAGGCCCGTCCCGCCTGAACCCGCACACCCGCGCCGCGCAGCACTTCGGCGGCAATGCGCGCTTGATCGCGCGCTGTTGCGAGCCGGCGTTCGGCCGCAACCGCATCGATATAGAGCTGGGTCACCTGCAGACGAATGTCGCTCGCGGTGATCGCTGCCTGCAGTTCGGCACGCGATAGCTGTGCGCTGGCGACAGCGACACGCGCGCCGCGCTTGCCGCCCAACTCGATCGGGATTGCAACGCCTACGGTCGTCTCCGCACTTTGCAGACCCTTGTATGGGCCAGATCCGGCGACGTTTTCGACCTGCCCCTGAAAGACGGGATTGGGTCGCAGCCCCGCGACCGTCCGTTCTGCTTGAGCCGCTTCGATTGCGGCCGATGCCGCGTCAGCGGCAGGCGCCGCGCCGCCTGCGGCCAATACGGCCTGATCGAGGGTATAGACGCCGAGCGACTGCGTCATCGCAGTCGTCGACGCTTGCTGCGCCTGCGCCGTCGAGGCACAGGACGCCGCGGCCATCATGGCCACGAACATCTTTTTCATTATCTGGTGATCCTGACAAAACACGTCTGATCGGCGGATGCCGACCGGCGGGCGATGTCAGGCGGCGGGAGGCCTTAGTGCAGGGCCAGTCCGATAAGACGCCAGGGCGCTTTGCGGCGCAGGGAACGGATGCAAGCCGCTTGCCTCGCCAAGCGAATAAAGATCGCTTGTATCGGGTATGTCCAATGTTGGACCATGGCAGGTGCTGTGGTGATGGGGCATCGCCTTGTCGGCGTCGCCCTGAGACTGATCAGCATCGCCATCTTCATGTACGACGCCGGCGCAATCCACCATGATCTGCCCGGAAACCTCGCGCGCATGGATCGTCGCCGTCAGCACAAGCGACGACGCGATCATAACCAGCAAGAGTGAGCAGAGCCTGCGCAGCATGTGTTGTGACCTAAACGATATCCCGGCCAGTGTCATCGCGTAACTTGGGAGGCGCTGGCCGCGCGTCGCGCCATGCGGGGATCGCCTCGCCCAGCACGCGCCACGCCGACCGCAGGAAGATGAGCGCGATCACCGCGCCAACGGCGATGTCGGGCCAGACCGAGCCTGTCGCGGCTACCAGTCCGGCAGCAATCAACACGCCGATGTTGGAGGCCACGTCGTTGCGCGAACATTCGAACGTGCTCGACATATTCACATTTTGGGTGCGGAACCGCCACAGCAGCGCCAGGCAAACGACGTTGGCCACAAGTGCGGCGCTCCCGAACGCGAGCATCAGCGTCGATGAGGGCGGCACGCCGTTCACGAGCTTGTCGGCAATCTCGACGACCACCGCGATGCCGAAAACAAGGATGATACCGCCCTTGGCAAGCGCGGCCCCTGCCTCCCAGCGCGGTCCCCGGCTCAAGGCGTAAAGGCTCAGTGCATAGACGACCGCATCGCCAAACATATCGACGGAGTCCGCCATCAGCGCCGATGAGCGTGCCGCCACGCCGCCGCCGAACTCGGCGATGAACATCACGAAGTTGATCACCATTACGGCGATCAGAACGCGGCGCTGATCTGCCTTTCGGCCAAGCTCGGCGATCGTATCACTCTTTTTCGAACAGCAGTCGTCCGCCATCTGATGCCTCGATTCGTGCGTCGGGCACCCTATATGAACCCTCATCCTACTAGAGGGTCAAGGGACGGCTCATGAAGATCGGTGCCATTGCCAAGCGAACCGGGCTGAAAATCGAGACTATCCGCTTCTATGAGGCCGAGGGGTTGATCGAACCGCCAACACGTAGCGGCGGGAATTACCGGCTTTATGATCGAACCCAGCTTGACCGCCTCTCCTTCATCAAACGATCACGCGATCTTGGCTTTACCCTCGATCAGGTTCGGGACCTTTTGCGTCTGGCCGATAATCCTCGGGGGTCGTGTGAGGAAGTGGACAGCATCGTGGCACTTCATATCGACGAGATCGATCGTAAGCTCGCCGATCTGACGGCTTTGCGGAGCGAGGTGGTGCGTTGGGGCGGCGACTGCGAGGCAACGACGATCGCGGAATGCAAGGTCATCGACGCTTTGTCTTCGGGCGCACCGGGGCGCTTGTAACCTGATACGCTGATGTGCGGGATCTAAGAACACAGGTACAGGGCGCGGCCCTGCCGGGCACGGCTCTATCGGCGGCAAGCGCCGACCAAGCCACCGTACCGGCGTCTTGGCCCATCTAGGGTAACGATCCTCGCGTGAGGGGGGTGTGCCATGTGGCACACCCCCAATAGCCGCGCACAGCGCGACATCATCCCTTGGCGCTACGGCCCTCCCCCGGAGGCCCGTGCGCGCGGGGAACACCAAGGGCCGCTGCCCTTTCGTTCCCGAAGCAAAATCGACACCCCCGTGTGGTCCGCCAAGCGCGGCACCCGACACCCTGACGGGCGTCGGCCGCGCTAGGGCGGCCTGCCCGCGCCAGGCCATCGATTTTCCTCCTCCCTCTCCATCCCGCTCCTCGCCGGAGAGGCAGAGCCGCATGCCGCAGAGCAAGCGGCTTTCAGCCCCGAAGGAAGGAGAACAAGGACAATGGCTTACACACGATACAAGGGTGATCCCTACTGGAAACGGGCCAAAGTGGACGGGACCGGCGCCGACGGCAGCCCCTACCGCAAAGGCGAGTGCGTGTTCTTCTATCCCCGCACTGGCGCGACCTACGCAGGCGATGCCGCAACGCGCGCTTCCGCCGAATTTGACGAACTCGCAGCCCTCGAAGGCTGACCTCCCCCCCATCATCGACACCACAGATTAGGAGCAATCATCATGGCTATCATCACCGCCAAGCTGTCGCAGCTTCGTCTTTCCCCGCTCAACCAGCGCCGCATCAAGCCATCGGCAATCGAGTCCATGGCCGACGACATTCACGCGCATGGCCTGTTGCAGAACCTTGTCGCCTATGAGGAAGACGGCCTGTTGTGGGTATTCGCAGGCGGGCGGCGATATCGCGGCCTCAAGGAACTGGTGAAGCGCAAGAAGGTCAGAAACAGCGATCTTTTCCCTGTCGAGGTACGCAGCAAGGAAGAGGCCATCGAACTGTCGCTGGCAGAGAATTTCCAGCGTGAAGACATGCACCCTGCGGACAGTATCCGCGCCTTTGCCGCCCTGCGCGATACCGGCATGGACGCCGAGGAAATCGCGGCCCGGTTCGGTCAGGCGGTCAGTTTCGTCTACAAGATGCTGCGCCTTTCCGCGCTTGCCCCGGTGCTGATCGACCTGATCGCCAAGGACCAGTTGAGCCTTGAAGCCGCCCGCGCGCTCACCCTCACCGACGATCACGACTTCCAAGTGAAGGTATGCAAGGCGGCGAACGGGCAAGCTCATACCATCCGCCGGATGCTCACTACCGAGAAGGTCGATACGACCAGCGGCATGTTCCTGTTCGTCGGGCGCGAAGCCTATGAGGCGAAGGGCGGCACGATCACCGTGGACCTGTTCAGCCAAGGAAATGAGGGCTTCGCCGACAGCCCCGAACTGGTGCAGGAATTGGCGGAGGACAAGCTGGAGGCCATCGCGGCCGACTATCGCAGCATCGGGTGGCACGAAGTGCGCGCGGAAATCGAGCGGCCCTATGACCTCTATATGAAGGGCAGCATGTATCCCGCCACACGCGAGCCGACCGAGGCCGAAGCGGAGCGAATGGCCGTCCTTGCCGCCGAGATCGAGGCAATTGCCGACGATGAAGGCGAGGATAGCGACCGTATCGAACCGCTGGTGAACGAGCAGGACGCGATCATGGAAGGCCAGCGCGTCTTCACGCCCGAACAGATCGCCGTTGGTGGTGTGGCGCTGTGGATTTCGCGGGACGGAACGCTGGGCAAGAGCGTCTACCGGGCCAAGGCCGAACCCAAGCCGAAGGCGGGCCAGAGTGGACCGGCACCGCTCTACAGCAACGCGCTGTTTGCCGAACTGTCGCGGATCAAGACCCGGATTGTGCAGGAAGCAGTTGCCGCAGACCCGGCGCTGGCGCTGGACATCATGCTGGACAGCCTTGCAGGTCAGTTGCTCCACGGCGCGCACAGCTATCAGATGGCCATCGAAGTGCAGGCCAAGCCCATCGCCACCGATGTAGCCGATGAACTGATAGCGTCGAGCGATGTGCAGGCCGTCGAAGAAGTCATGGCAACCCGCTTCGCTTCCATCCCCGAAGATGGCCGGTTCGAGGCGATCCGGGCTATGACGGGCGAGGACAAGATGGCCTTGCTGGCGGGCCTTGTCGCGATGACCGTGGATGGCACCGTGTTTTCGGGTGGTCGCCCCGGTACGCGCCATCACCACTTCGAGCAGATCGCCCGCGCCAGCGGGGTGGACGTCGCAGCGCGCTGGAAGGCCCCCATCGCCCTGTTTGACAAGATGCGCCGTGTCGCGCTGATCGACGTGCTGCGCGAGGAAGTCGGCGCGCCGAGCGCGGAGAACTGCGCCACCATCAAGAAGAAGGCAGACCTTGCCGTCAACGTGTCGGAGCGCCTGCCTGCTGGATGGCTTCCCGCCCCCATGAAGATCGGTGCGTTCGATCAGGCTGATGATGGCATGGAGCAGGACGGCGACATGATGGACGAAGAGAATAGGACCGAGAACGAAGACGCCTGACCGGGTGGGGGCTGGTGCGATCCGGCCCCCTATCCCTGTCCTGCAATCTGGCGTGTGGCGGCCCGTCGCCCCGGCGCGCCCGCCATGCCACGGCATGACGGGCGCGCTCGCTTGTTCCTGGCGGAACCGCGCGGCGCCGCACGACCAAGGTCGCGCGGCGCCGGGGGGACTGCGTCAATCGGGGAAGCTGCACAAAGGCAAAAGGCGGAAGGATCGTTCCTTCCGCCTCTTACTGGTTACGCTGGCGCGGTTGCGCCAATGGGCTGGGGCCGGCCAAACCAGCAGACCAACTAACGATCAGTGCCCAGACGGTTTCGAGTGAAACGGCGTAGAGCTTTTTCATGTTAGTTACTGGGTTCAGGTTGGTATTCTTCAGCGTGTGCGCCTTGCGAGCGCGGGACTTTGAATGTGTAATCATAGGCTTTCCCTCCAAGATTTTGACGCTTGCGAAACGAAGCGCCAGTGCAAGACAGAGAGCACCGATAATTAGCCAGCCTGCGGGATTTGAACCCCCCAGCACCCCGAAGCCGTAAAGCCTGGAATTGCCTATATGGGCTGGGACGATGGCATCTTCAAGGACCGATGATCTCGGTGCGCAAATGGACAAGGAACCGCACGTGATCGCGCCTGCCCCACGACATATTCCCAGCGAACGGTTGCCTGATGGCGGATGCTGAACAGCCAGAATGGCGAGGCCCCGAACGCCATTACACCGACCCCTATCGCGGACGCCTGCCCGAGCTTGAGCGATGCATGATCCGGCACCGTGCGCTGGAGATGATCCTGGTCCTATACCATGGCGAGGAGCTGAAGCGCAGCGTTGTCGCGGCCGTCGAAGCGCGGCTCGATTGGAAGCCGCCGCATGGACAATGACCCGGATGCCGTGCCGCCCGTGAAAAATAAAGTGAAGCATGCGTTCAACTACCTCGTGAAGGAGAGCGTGCTGACACAGGAGGAGCGGGCCGAAATGGTCACGCTCATCGAGCGGCGCAACGGCATCGCACACCATCTGGACCAGGTTACGGCCGACCTCAGCACAGATGCCTGGGTCCGTGATTATCTGGCCTTCATGGCCTGATCGGCAGCGATACGACGATGAGGCATTTCGTCCGGCTCAAGGCAATGCGCAGGCTTCTGGAGCAGCGGATCATCGAGAAACATTTTATTGGCGTGATAAACATGCGGGGGCTTCTGTTTGAGGCGACCGAGCGCGCGTTGGGCGACGATTTGAAGCGCCTCGAACGCCGCATTCGCAAATTGGTCCGCAAGCGGATCGATGTGATCGGGGCCGTGAACGCCGAGCTATCGCTCAAAGGCACCGAACTCGTCGGGGTATTTGACCCGCGCTGTGCGGACAATCGCCATCATAGCGGTTGCCTGACGCCGCGCGGTGTCGAAATCTGTTACCGACTGTTCGATATGGGCAAGTCGGCCATGGCGGTTTGCGCATATCATGGAGTTTTCGTTGGTCGCAGCACGTGCCCGCGAGAAACAATGGCGGGCGCTGGGTGGCAACAATCGCGTCGCCAAGAACCTCCAGGACATCCCATTGGTGAGGAGGCGCCTGCGTTATGAGGATATGCGTTGAGCCGTCTTTGGGGAACTGACGCGACCTTTCAATAATCGCAACAGTGTTCAAGTCGGGCGCGGCCCTGCCGGGTACGGCTCTATCGCCGCGTTTGCGCCGACCAAGCCACCGTGCCGGCGTCTCGTCCCATTTCGGGCAACGATCCTCGCGCGAGGGGTGCGCCACGTGGCACACCCCGTCGGACGCGCCTAGTGCGCGGCGTTCTCCAGAGACGGCGGCAGCCCTGCCCCGCAGGCCCACGAAACGCGGGGAACACCAGGGCGCTGCCCTTTCGTTCCCGAACGACAATCGGACCGCCCGTGTAATCCGCCAAGCGCGGCGCCCGACGCCTGCAGGTGTCGGCCGCGCTAGGCGGCTCGCCCGCGCCAGCGGCAGATTCTCGCCCTCCCTCCCCATCCCGTTCCTCGCCGGAACGGCAGGGTTGCCCGGCCCGTGGCCTTGCAGCCCATGCCAGATGAAAGGAACGACTGATGCAGACCCCCGAACAAACCGATGCCATCCGCCGCCTGAACGATGCGGCGCGTGCTATCCCCGGCGTCACGGCCATCACCAATGCAACGATCGGGTTTCAGGCCCTCGCCGATGCGGACCGCTTCGCCGCATTGACGTTGATCGCGCGGTTCTCGAAATTCGACGACAACAATGACCCTTATGGTGAGCATGATTTCGGGGCGATCTTTCGCTTCGGATCGGGCGATTGGACACAGGACCGGCCCGATGATGACAAGGCGATAGCGGTGACGGTTTTCTGGAAGATCGACTATTACGAGCCAAGCTTGGCGTTCGGCAGCGAGGTTCCTTGGGACGAGCGCCGCACCAAGCGCGTGCTGACGATCATGTTATCCAATGAATACTGAAACTTATCTGACCAGAGCGGCAACCGGGAGGCGCGTATATTCTTCCGGATGCGCAACCGTTCAACCAAGTGATTTGTTGAGGAATCACGACAAGAAGGTTAGAGTTAACGGGGAAGGATGAACGGGATGGCGCAGATCGATCTTGAGGTATTTCGCGAGCGTGTTCGAGGTATGGACTTCGAGCGCGGCACGCCCGAGCAGATCGCCTTTTGGCGCGAAGATGTTGCCGATGCGCGCGCCAATCTAGTGATCGAGGACATGACGCCCAGCGATGACGACGATGCCCTGTTCGCCATAATGCTCGACGAGGGCGTTCCGCCGTCGCTGATGGCATCGATCATTCTCGGCCTTTACAAGCCGGGAATGCACCCCGCCGCAGGCTGACGTTGGGCGACGACCCTTATACCTATCCCGGCACCGATATCCTGCGAAACCGGCTTGGGATCACCGATGATGCCACGCTCAACGAAGCCGAGCGGCGGCTCACGCTGGCGCGGGGCGCACAGGCCGCGCGCCTGACTTTCCCCGGTACGGCTGATGGCTATCGCAGCTCACACAAGCATCTGTTCCAAGACCTTTATGGCTGGGCAGGCGAAGATCGCAGCGTCATCATCGCCAAGGGCGGGTCGAGTTTCGCGGCGCCCCCCTATATCGCTCGCGAACTCGACAAGCTGTTCTGCGATATGGCGGCGAAAAATGGTTTTCGCGGCCTTGCCCGTGACGAGTTTTTCGACCGGCTCGGCAACCACGTCAACGAACTCAACGCCATCCACCCCTTCCGCGAAGGCAATGGTCGCACGATGCGTCACCATGCCGTTCAGGTCGCGCGCGAAGCGGGGCACCCCATTCGCATTGCCTCGATCGACAAGACGCTCTGGATGGATGCGTCGCGCCATGGCTTCCTGACAGGCGATCATCGCGCCATGGCATCTGTGCTCGCTGCTGCTGCGGTTCAGCGCGATACCGTGCCCGAAGCCCGGATTGGCGCGCATGGGATCGCCTTGTTGCCTCAACGTGCCCCTCCGACGGGCCAGCGTTACCGCATCACCTTGAACAAGGTGCGCGACGAACTCGAGCGGTATCTTCCGAGCGCCCGCCAGCACGCCGGCGAGCGCCTGCGGACCCTGATCGGGCAAGATGCGCCATCTGAGAAGATCGCCGCCGCGCGCACTGAACTGGCCTATGTCCGGCACGCAAAGGGGCCGGTCTACCAATCCCATCTCCTGACCTATTTGGGGGTGCGACAGGTAGATGCTGTCATTTCCTCCGAGCAAACACCGCTGGAGCGTGTGCGGGAGATCGGTGCGGCCTTGGGCGTGCAGATCAATGCCCAGCAGCCGGTTCAGCTCCAGCGCGCGGTTCGCGCGCTGGAGCGCCCGATCCTGCCCCCAGGCCATGCCCCGGGGCAGGAACGCCTCGCTGCCACGTTCCTGAAGAACTCGCCCGAGAGCAATTTGGCCGACAGTCGATTGGCAGCGGCACAGGGCATCGTCGATGCCGCCATGCAGACGGCCCGCGAGCGTGGTGAGAGCGTCCGGATGGTAACTTCCATCGGGGAGTCCACACGGCAGATCGTTGCCGATCGCATCAGAAGCGGTAGCACACTGGATGCGGATATTGGCAATGCACGCTCGCCGTCGGCGCCGACCAAGGATCGAAGCCGGTAGGATATTGCTATTGGCGCATTACCTACGCTTCTTCGTCTGCCGCTTCTCGCCACCGGCCCTTTCGCGCATCAAACCGATTCTCGGATCGGTGTGCGGATCGGCTTCGCGACGACCTATCCCTGCGAGATATTCTGGAATCTCGTCGGCATCAAAGAAAGTCTCGGGCGCAAAGGGTGTTGTGCGCAAAATGTCTAGAAAATCGGGACGTCGCTCGAACAAGCTGTTCAATTCTTCGTTCAGGCGCTGTGACATCGCGGCCTGTTGCTGATTGGAAATACTGTAGGCAGCGGAAAGAAGGCGCTCAAAATCTGACGCATCCGCCTGCCTGATATATGCGCTGGCATGTGGGTAGCTAAGCGCCATCATGCCCTCTTCAATATCGACCGCAAGCACAGCGCGATGTTCTTCCCAACCTGAACTATCCTCGAAGTGCATGAGATAGCGGTCCCGCAAGTCGGTCACACGATCATGCAATGCGCGCAATTCAGGATCGAGATGATTGGTGATCTGAAGTTTGTGCCGTCCCTTTGACCCGCTGTGTGTCGCGCGGCAATATAGCACCAAAGCCTGTGTAAACAGCGCTTGGATCGTGGCAGCGCCTTCGCGATCGATGGCTACTTCAGACGAAGCGGTTTGGGCCATGAGGGACAATGCTTTGCACGCCGACATCATTTCTGTGGCACGCTTGAGATCGCTTCGCACCGATATTGCTGAGACTGCCGAGTGAACCCGCTTCGCCACCTCGGACAAGTCGGGGTCGTCGGCATGGCATTGTATCATAGCGTGTAAATCGAACAATTCGAGCATCAGCGGTGGCCCTTGGTCGTGCAAAATTCTGTCATTGCCGATGGGTTAGTCGTTGATCGCCCGCTCACGGATTGCGATCGCGATCTGCGCCAAAAGATCAATCACGCGCTCGTCGGTTTCGCCTTCGGAAAAGGCTTCGACGATGCGCGCCGCCTGTTCGAAATCATCTGGTTCTTCGCTCATGCATCGAAGGTGCCTGATTGGCCCAGTCGGCCCGAAGCTGCGATTTTGGCCAGGTTGAAGAACGAACACTGAACGCTTGATTGATTCTACCAGGACCGTTGCTGACCACCGACCTCGTAGATATCGGCTTCCATGGAGCAATTGTAGCTCTCTGCGATGTTGAACATCTCGGAGAGGAGGCTTTGGATTTCCTCATCAAGGGAAATGCCATCCGGATCGGGGTCATAGGCGACGGTCAGTTTGTAATCACAATTGCCGTTTTTTACCATGGCGTAGTCGCGTTCCAGCATCGCCTCAATCCGCTCCCGAGCGGGTTTTCTACCTCTTCCACGCTTGTTGAAGTTCTCGATAATCAGATGCAGGGCGATGCTGGCAGTGGGCGGCTTTTCCGGCAGTTTGGTCTGTGACGGAATAATGTCGAGCGCCCGATAGACGGTCATTCGTGAGACCTTCAGGTCGCGGGCAACGCGGGCCTTGCTGGCGCCGGCGGCAAGGCGACGGCGGATTTCATCGTCATCGACGTTCTTCTTCCGGCCTTTGTAAACGCCTTCGGCGCGCGCCGCTTCGATCCCGGCGCGCTGACGATCCTTGATGAACTTCAGCTCCATATCGGCGACCATGCCGAGTATGGTGATGACCATTCGCCCCATGTCGCCCGCCGTCGTCACCTCTGGCTCAAGGATGCGCAGCGAAGCTCCCTTTTCATCAAGCTCATGCACCAGGTTCAGGACATCGCGCGTGGAGCGGCCGAGCCGGTCGAGCCGCAGCACGACCAGCTCGTCGCCGGTGTGCATAAACTGCATGATCGTTTCCAGTTCCGTGCGCCCGCTCCGCGAGGCCCCCGATCCGGTCTCGGAACGGATAATTTCGCAACCTGCATTCTTGAGGCGGCCAATCTGGATATCCAGATCCTGGTCCGTGGTGCTGACGCGGGCATATCCGATACGAGCCAAGTGCAAAATCCGTCACATTAGGGTGGCTCTTGCAGTGTATCGTCACATTGAGCGCAAACCCACCCTTTTGTGACAGACGAATGGTGTCACTCGGCCCTATCACTCTGGGGTGTACCCAAATGTTATAGGCCGATCAGCCGCCTCACGCTGCAAGCCGTCCAAAATCAATCCGGTCGTTCAGGTCGAGGTCGAAGCGGCCATAAGGGTTCACATGACTGTAGATCAACGGCGTGAGACCACGATAATCTTCCGGCGTCATCCGCCCCGCCCACTTCGGCTCAACCAGTACGGTCTGAAGCATGCGGGTGTTCACATACACCAGCGACGCTTGCAGGAGGTGTAGCGCCAGAACGGAGATTTCCTGCTCATGGATGCGGTTGGTGGCGATCTCGCCGCCCTTGCCGAAGAACACGAAACCATTAGCGCCGTTCCAGTTCTCAACCACATTCAGCCCTTCGTGGATCTCGCGGCGGAATGCCTCCTGACGCAAATACCGGCATAGGAAGATTGTTTTGACCGCGCGGCCGAGTTCACTCAGCGCCTTGTAGGTCGGGTGCATCACTTCGGCTCTGGCAAACCGGAGCAGGATCGCTTCCGGATCGGCGGTGCGCGATTGCATGGCAGCGGCATATTTGACCATTTCGTCATATTGTTGCTCGATCTCGTCCCAGTCGATCGGGCTGGAGAGGATCGGCAGTAAATTGGAAAGCCGCGTGCGCATGCCGGCTTGGGGAAGGGCCAGTTTCTGGCGTGCCACTGCTTTCAGCCGCGGGGCAAGCTCAAATCCAAGGAGTCGGCAGAACGCAAAGCCGACTGCGCTCTGGCCGTGGCTATCGACGTACTGGCGCTGGATTTCCATGTCGGTGCAATGGCGTAGCACGCCTTCGATCATGGAGGCGACCTCCGAGGAAGAGCACCGCTTGAGCTGGGAATAAACGCAGGTCGCGCGCTTCTCCACATGCCAGTAGATCATGACGCCACGGCCGCCATAGCGGGCGTGCCATTCCGTCATCAGGTTGCGGTCCCACGCGCCGAACTTCGTTGAATCGGACGCGCATGCCGTGCCCGCATCTCCCCATACTGCGGCATTGCGGATTGCCAGTGTCGCGTTTGCTACCCGCGCGCACGCCTCCCTCAGCGCTGGCGCGTGGATGAAACGGCGATGGACATGCAGCAATTCCTCGTAACTGACATCGGGTGTTGCGCCAGCGACCCGCTTGAGCCCGGCGTTCGTGCCCAAGCCATAGAGACACAGCAAAAGACGCTGAGCCAAGGCTGCTTTCGACAGGGTAACCCGCGAGGCCGACGTTTCGAAAGCATCCATCAATCCCGTGTCCAGAGCAGCCTCTTTCAACACGTCCAGCAGTCCGGTCATCGGCCAGCGCTGACCGATCTCGCTTTTGATCGAAGCGAGACCCTTCGGTTCGGGCAAGGGCTTGAACGGTGTAATCGATATCCGGTTGTCGCCGCGCCACAGGAGCCGGACCTTGTCGTTTTGTGGAATATTGGCATTGAGGAGCAACAGTTCCCGTTCAAGCTCCTCCCGGATCGAGGCGCAAAACGCCTGCGCATCTGGCGTCAGGCTGAGGCCGGAATAGTACGCATCTCGCCTGATCTCGAAGTCCTTGGGAAGATCGTCATCGGGATTGCGATAGCGATCCGCCCCGACCACCCAGATTTCTTTGGAGCGGATGCGGTCGCGCAGTTGCGTCAGGACGCAAAGCTCATAGCTGATCCGGTTTACCCGCCCATCGTCATCAATGACGGAACTGCGCCATCGCGCTGGAATCACCTCATCGATCGGAACATCCTGCAATGGCACGAAGCGGCATCCGCCATCCACCTTGCTCCTGATCCAGTCGAGGGCCGCCAGGACCGGCCGCCACACCGCGTTGTTCGACCGGAACTCAAGTACGGAAAGCAGGCTTGGCAGCATGCGCCGGTAATGATTGGCCCAGGAACCACGCATCACCTTGTAGATGCGCCGGTCCAGAGCGCCCTTCGCATGGCTCTCCTTGACGATCGCCGCCAGCTTGGCCTTACCGGCGATCGGGAAAATGACATCGCAGATGCGCCCCGATGGTTCATTGATCGAGGCGCTGGCGATCTCGACCAGCAGGCGCTCCTTTCCATAGACCCGCTCGATGTCTTTCGCGATATCGCCCACCACCTTGCGTTTCGAGCGCGTTCCGATCTTGTGAACGGTTTCGATCAGCAGGTCGATCATCGCGTCAGTGAGTTGCGCCTCCCGCGACATTAGATAAATCGCATAAAGGCCGAGCTGTCGCGCCGGCGCATGCCGGCGCATCTCCGAGGCCTTTTCACCGGCAACGCGGCGAACAATCTGATCGACCCATGGCTTGCCCGTAGCCGTCAGGAGATCATGGGGAAGATCAAGTCTCTGGATAAAGGCGAGTTTCTCGGTCACGTCGAGAATGTTGTCGAGCGTTGCCTGTCCGGCGTCACCCTTCATCCTGTTGAATCCGGTCGAGCTGTCCGGATCGGCAAGCGAGGCTTCCAATAACGCCACCGCATCTGACGAAAGCCGATCACTGGTTCCGATCAGCCAGGTGTCCAGATAATCTTGCCGTTGTGAGCGAACGACACGTTCAAGCTCCTTGCGCGACGGCCCATAAATACGCCGGTCCCGGCACCACAGGAAAACATGCTCAAGCATGGCATTGATCGACTGGCCGCCCGGGCACAGCTCGCCAGCAATCCATTCCGTCAATTGCGCGCGATCCACCCGCTTCATGCGGTGATATCCAAGATGGATCAGGATCTCCGCACAATGCCGTCGTGCTGTCCGACTGGAAAAGTCATAACCGGCTATCTCGCCAGCCTCGACACCGAGTTGCTCGGCCAGATACGAGAGGCCATCGGTAGGGATTGAGCCGGGATCGATCGCGAAAAACCCCAGGGAAGCGAAGAATTTCAGCTGCGCGGCGAGGCCAAGGCGCGTCAGGGCCGGCTTCGAATTTACAAAATCAATATCGGCAAAGCTCAGGCTCCATCGTCCGATCAAATCCCCGCCCGGAATACTCCGATCCATCAACCCACTCCCTATGATGGAGCGAACTGTCCTCTTCTATGATTTCCATCGTCAATACCGAATGCCACGTTCCCAAAACGTTCTCCGACTTGGCCAAAATCGCAGCTTGGGGCCGACTGGGCCAGATTGCTGCGGCGGTTGCAAGTGTCGTTACAGCGATGGCCCATCCTGGCATCGCCATCGGCGCCATATTATTCGTCATCGTCTATATCGTAGCCATTGTTCTCACCAGTGAGGGCAGCACGATCGACGCTGAAGCGAAGGCCAAGGATAGAGCCGAAAAGTCGCGTCGGCGCTTCCACCTTGTGACGGTGGGTCGTTCATTGGCAAATGGTTTTTCAAAGTCCAGCGATGGCCGCACCCTTCTCGAATTTATGCAAGGTGATGGCGGATACACCAGATTGCGCCCGCATTTTTCGGAAGGGTTTGTTGCAGCTTTGCAGGAGCAGCCGGCCGGCCGCGCCGAGATGACGACCATGCTCCTCGATGAAATGGATAGGCTCGAACGAAAATGGAGGCTGGTCTAGCTGTCGCCGGCCATGTCATCGAGGTTATCACTGGTGCTGCTGTTAGGGTTCGTGCGCAAATGTGGCTTTGCGCCAGCCCGGTTAACAGAATGGGCATTCTCGATCTGCCCGTTGTCAGCCATGCGCATCGCCGTTTCGAGTGGCGTGAATCCTTTGTTCCCCTGCAGCTTGACGGCTGTAATGTTTCCTTTGGAATCCGCTTTAGAGCCCGATTCAGAAGTTCGTCAAATTTGACAGTACCTTGCGGTTCTGCGCGTGAGCATGCGGATTGAAGCGATAAGAGCCCAGGCCGTCGATGAGGCGATGGACCTTTCCCAATCTTTGGCGAGCCGTCGGCAACGCCCGAGCCATGCGAAGGTTCGCTCGACAACCCATCGGCGGGGTAGCACCTCGAAACCCTTGGCTTTGTCGGAACGCTTGATGATTTCGATCGTCCACTTTCCCATGCCGACGAGTGCCGACCGTAACTTTTCACCCGCATAGCCGCCATCCGCGAACACATGGCGCAGCCAGGGGAAACGGGTCCGGATTGCGGCCAGCACATCGACAGCTCCATCGCGATCCTGAATGTCGGCAGCGTGGACGAGGATGAAGATCAGAAAACCGCAGGTGTCTGTCAAAATGTGCCGTTTGCGGCCTTTGACCTTCTTGCCAGCGTCAAAGCCCGAAATTCCGCCACTTTCCGTGGTCTTCACCGACTGGCTATCGATCACTCCAGCGCTGGGCGAGGCTTCCCGTCCTTCGATTTCCCGCAAGTTCATAACCAACACGGTGTTGATGGCTTCGAACAGACTGGCATTGCGCCAAGCGTAGAAGTAGCGCCGCACAGTCGACACCGGAGGAAAGCATTTTGGTAGAAGTCGCCACGCGCAACCGCTCGCAGCTACATACAACATCGCGTTGAGGACTTCGCGCATGTCTGCCGTTCGAGGTCGGCCTCCACGCCTTGCCGGAGGCACGAACGGCGCTGCCAACGCCCACTCAACATCGGTCATATCCGATGGATATCGCAGTCCCTCCCGGCTATGCTCGCGCCGGGCAATACCAGTCCATGTCACCATTCACTCCATCTCTTCGCAAAGAGGCGTGAATCACAACATGCTGGTATTGCTCAACAACTTTCGGATCGGGCTCTTAGCATCGACAATTTTTTTGGGCATGTAGTTTTCCTTTCTAGGTAATCATCGAATTTATTACAGGTTCTACGGAATTACGCTCGCATGATTCTTAGTTAAGGCCGCGAAGCCTTTTTTTCAGAATGGAATATCTTCGTCGGTGTTATCGGAGACTTCCCAAGATGCATCTTCGATCTGAACAGGCCAGTTAGCGGCTCGCTGCACTGTCACACGATCTGCGATTTGCGCGATAAGAAGGCGTGTAGCGCGTACACTTTCCGCAGGTTGACCTGAGCGAGTGTAAAGGCCTTCTTCGCCCCAACGCGGCATCACGACGCGTTCCCAGGTAGAGCCGCAAAACAGCGCCAGCCCCTGGTGTTCAAGATCGGCGAGCATCGCCGTCATCTTCGCGATTGCTTCCAATCGATCGACTAATGACTGGAAAAAGAGTGGGCCATACTGCCCCTCCTCATTCCAGGGCTCGGGCAGCATTCCTTCGATAAGACGGATTGCAGTGCGAAGCGTTTCCATGATGGATTCCGTCGGATCTGCAGCGCATTCCAACTTCCCCAACGCCGTGGTTTCGAGAAGTTCAATCACCTCTCGTCCTGTAGCGGCTCGGCGCAACACAAGGCCGGGTCCGAAAAACGATTGGACCGTTGCAGCAGCGGTGTCAGGATCATTCGGTGCAATCAACCCATGCAGCGGGATACCAAGCACTGCCGCCAAATCAGCTACGGTTTCTTGCCGAAGAGGTGCTCCAGATTCTGCCCGTTGCACGGTTCGCACATCCACCTTCGCTCGAACAGCCAGCATCTCTTGGGTCATTGCGTGCCGGTCACGTGCTGCTCGCAATTTCACTGTGTCGCACTTCATCTCAGCCTCCAATTAGCCTGATCTATGTACGGGCCTTCACTCAATGTCGGCCACGACACCAGCACGCCAATGACCCGACATCAACCCGACAATTAAGATTCCACCCGACAGTTTCCCGACAGCAGGCCGACAGCATCATTGGGCTAAAACCAAATGGGATAATGCGCCGAACCGAACATCAAGAATGTTCGCTTTATGTTCTGTTCGCGCTATGGGGATCGTCGAAGGGAATCATACATGCTGCCGACGATGCAGCCGGTCCCGCTTGCCGATGTGCCGAAGGGAACCGTTCTTCGCATCATTGGCGCGGCAGGAGCCGGCTTTCCAAGCCCCGCCCAGGATTGGGAGGATGATGCAATCAGCCTGATCGAGCTGCTACGGCTCGATCGGGCAGCAAGTTTCGTATTCCGCATCAGCGGCAGCAGCATGGTTGATGCCGGCATTCACGACAATGATGTCGTGGTGGTCGATCGCGATACCCGCCCCGTCGAGGGGCATATCGTGATCGCGATCGTCGATGGCGGCTTTGTCTGTCGCCAGCTCATCCAGCGACGCGGAGCCATGCTTCTTGAAGCGCGCAACAGCCTGCAATGCTATGAGCCGACGCCAGCGGAAGGCGTAGAGATATGGGGCGTCGTGCGCACCGGCGTCCGTGATTACCGGCGATAGGCGCATGTCCTGGGCCATCGTCGACATCTCCAATTTCTATGTGAGCGCAGAGCGGGTCTTCGATCCGTCCCTACGCGGAACGCCTGTCATCGTCCTCTCCAACAATGATGGCTGCGCCATTGCCCGAAGCGAGGAAGCCAAGGCGCTGCACGTCCGCATGGGCGATCCGGTGTTCAAGATGCGCGACCATATCAAGCGTCATGGCATCCAACTCCGCTCCAGCAATTACGAGCTGTATGCGGACATGAACCGCCGCTTCAACGCGGTGATCGCCGGACACGCCGATATGGTCGAGATCTACTCGATCGATGAAAGCTTCTTCAGGCTTCCTGTGCTGCCAAACGGGCTGGGCGATGTGAAGACGGCGCACTTGGTCCGCGAGGATATTTTGCGATCGGTGGGCCTCCCCACCAGGATCGGTCTTGGGCCGACACGCACGCTTTCAAAAGTGGCCAATGCTCTTGCGAAGGCCACTGAGAAGGTATGGGGCGGGGTGGTCGATCTCCACGATGTCGAACTACGCCGACGCCTGTTCGAACATTGGCCCGTAGCAGAGGTGTGGGGGATCGGCAGGGCGCTGGAAGCGCGACTTCGCCCGTTGGGAATAAAGACAACGGCCGATCTGGCGGCCCTGCCGCCTGCTGTTGCCCGCGATGTCGGGACGGTGGTGCTCGAACGTCTCGTGCGCGAGCTGGGCGGTGTGGAATGCGATGATTTCAAAATCACGCCGGAGCCGTTGAAGGCGACCGCCGTGACCCGCCAGTTCGGCGAACCTGTCACTGATCCGGTTGAGTTACGCGAGGCGATGGCGCGACGCGCCGCGCGCGCAGCCGAGAAAATCCGCACACAGGGATTGGCAGCGGGACGACTGATCGCATTCGCCCATGGTTCACGCTATCGGCCCAATCCACCATCGGCGTCGCGCACCACAAGGCTGTCACCGCCGACCAATGATCCTCGTGTGATCGTCGGGATTGCGGGAAAGATGATGGATGACATGTTCCAGCCTGGCGGTGTTTATACGAAGTGCGGCGTACTGCTGGAGGATCTGACGAAGGAAGGGGAGGGGCAGACGGATTTGTTTGCCGTGCCCGACCCCAAAGCTCCCGGCCTTCTAGCAGCACTTGACGGCATCAATGCACGTTTTGGCCGAAACACTATCGTTCTCGCCGCGCAAGGGTCTGGCTCACGCTCTTTCGATACGAAGCGGTCGCAGAAAAGCCCGGCTTGGACGACCAGGATCAGCGAAATCCCGGTCGCGCGCTAGGACAAGCCTTCGCCGGCGCGATTGAGCCAGTCAGAAGCTGACTGGCTCGCTCGTTTAATGTGTGATCGCTAAGATCAGATAGCAAATCGCAATGATCGCATACAATATCGCTGTCATATCGTCCTCCCTATGTTGTTGTTGTCTTTTATTTATCATCGCGAATTAGGGATTAAGTGCGGTGTTAATGACGGGCCGCCGGGACGTGCCAGCGCCCGACAGCGCAATCAGGATTGCCGACCTTCTGACAATCAGGCCCAGTCGGCCCCAAGCTGCGATTTTGGCCAAGTCGGAGAACGTTTTGGGAACGTGGCATTCGGTATTGACGATGGAAATCATAGAAGAGGACAGTTCGCTCCATCATAGGGAGTGGGTTGATGGATCGGAGTATTCCGGGCGGGGATTTGATCGGACGATGGAGCCTGAGCTTTGCCGATATTGATTTTGTAAATTCGAAGCCGGCCCTGACGCGCCTTGGCCTCGCCGCGCAGCTGAAATTCTTCGCTTCCCTGGGGTTTTTCGCGATCGATCCCGGCTCAATCCCTACCGATGGCCTCTCGTATCTGGCCGAGCAACTCGGTGTCGAGGCTGGCGAGATAGCCGGTTATGACTTTTCCAGTCGGACAGCACGACGGCATTGTGCGGAGATCCTGATCCATCTTGGATATCACCGCATGAAGCGGGTGGATCGCGCGCAATTGACGGAATGGATTGCTGGCGAGCTGTGCCCGGGCGGCCAGTCGATCAATGCCATGCTTGAGCATGTTTTCCTGTGGTGCCGGGACCGGCGTATTTATGGGCCGTCGCGCAAGGAGCTTGAACGTGTCGTTCGCTCACAACGGCAAGATTATCTGGACACCTGGCTGATCGGAACCAGTGATCGGCTTTCGTCAGATGCGGTGGCGTTATTGGAAGCCTCGCTTGCCGATCCGGACAGCTCGACCGGATTCAACAGGATGAAGGGTGACGCCGGACAGGCAACGCTCGACAACATTCTCGACGTGACCGAGAAACTCGCCTTTATCCAGAGACTTGATCTTCCCCATGATCTCCTGACGGCTACGGGCAAGCCATGGGTCGATCAGATTGTTCGCCGCGTTGCCGGTGAAAAGGCCTCGGAGATGCGCCGGCATGCGCCGGCGCGACAGCTCGGCCTTTATGCGATTTATCTAATGTCGCGGGAGGCGCAACTCACTGACGCGATGATCGACCTGCTGATCGAAACCGTTCACAAGATCGGAACGCGCTCGAAACGCAAGGTGGTGGGCGATATCGCGAAAGACATCGAGCGGGTCTATGGAAAGGAGCGCCTGCTGGTCGAGATCGCCAGCGCCTCGATCAATGAACCATCGGGGCGCATCTGCGATGTCATTTTCCCGATCGCCGGTAAGGCCAAGCTGGCGGCGATCGTCAAGGAGAGCCATGCGAAGGGCGCTCTGGACCGGCGCATCTACAAGGTGATGCGTGGTTCCTGGGCCAATCATTACCGGCGCATGCTGCCAAGCCTGCTTTCCGTACTTGAGTTCCGGTCGAACAACGCGGTGTGGCGGCCGGTCCTGGCGGCCCTCGACTGGATCAGGAGCAAGGTGGATGGCGGATGCCGCTTCGTGCCATTGCAGGATGTTCCGATCGATGAGGTGATTCCAGCGCGATGGCGCAGTTCCGTCATTGATGACGATGGGCGGGTAAACCGGATCAGCTATGAGCTTTGCGTCCTGACGCAACTGCGCGACCGCATCCGCTCCAAAGAAATCTGGGTGGTCGGGGCGGATCGCTATCGCAATCCCGATGACGATCTTCCCAAGGACTTCGAGATCAGGCGAGATGCGTACTATTCCGGCCTCAGCCTGACGCCAGATGCGCAGGCGTTTTGCGCCTCGATCCGGGAGGAGCTTGAACGGGAACTGTTGCTCCTCAATGCCAATATTCCACAAAACGACAAGGTCCGGCTCCTGTGGCGCGGCGACAACCGGATATCGATTACACCGTTCAAGCCCTTGCCCGAACCGAAGGGTCTCGCTTCGATCAAAAGCGAGATCGGTCAGCGCTGGCCGATGACCGGACTGCTGGACGTGTTGAAAGAGGCTGCTCTGGACACGGGATTGATGGATGCTTTCGAAACGTCGGCCTCGCGGGTTACCCTGTCGAAAGCAGCCTTGGCTCAGCGTCTTTTGCTGTGTCTCTATGGCTTGGGCACGAACGCCGGGCTCAAGCGGGTCGCTGGCGCAACACCCGATGTCAGTTACGAGGAATTGCTGCATGTCCATCGCCGTTTCATCCACGCGCCAGCGCTGAGGGAGGCGTGCGCGCGGGTAGCAAACGCGACACTGGCAATCCGCAATGCCGCAGTATGGGGAGATGCGGGCACGGCATGCGCGTCCGATTCAACGAAGTTCGGCGCGTGGGACCGCAACCTGATGACGGAATGGCACGCCCGCTATGGCGGCCGTGGCGTCATGATCTACTGGCATGTGGAGAAGCGCGCGACCTGCGTTTATTCCCAGCTCAAGCGGTGCTCTTCCTCGGAGGTCGCCTCCATGATCGAAGGCGTGCTACGCCATTGCACCGACATGGAAATCCAGCGCCAGTACGTCGATAGCCACGGCCAGAGCGCAGTCGGCTTTGCGTTCTGCCGACTCCTTGGATTTGAGCTTGCCCCGCGGCTGAAAGCAGTGGCACGCCAGAAACTGGCCCTTCCCCAAGCCGGCATGCGCACGCGGCTTTCCAATTTACTGCCGATCCTCTCCAGCCCGATCGACTGGGACGAGATCGAGCAACAATATGACGAAATGGTCAAATATGCCGCTGCCATGCAATCGCGCACCGCCGATCCGGAAGCGATCCTGCTCCGGTTTGCCAGAGCCGAAGTGATGCACCCGACCTACAAGGCGCTGAGTGAACTCGGCCGCGCGGTCAAAACAATCTTCCTATGCCGGTATTTGCGTCAGGAGGCATTCCGCCGCGAGATCCACGAAGGGCTGAATGTGGTTGAGAACTGGAACGGCGCTAATGGTTTCGTGTTCTTCGGCAAGGGCGGCGAGATCGCCACCAACCGCATCCATGAGCAGGAAATCTCCGTTCTGGCGCTACACCTCCTGCAAGCGTCGCTGGTGTATGTGAACACCCGCATGCTTCAGACCGTACTGGTTGAGCCGAAGTGGGCGGGGCGGATGACGCCGGAAGATTATCGTGGTCTCACGCCGTTGATCTACAGTCATGTGAACCCTTATGGCCGCTTCGACCTCGACCTGAACGACCGGATTGATTTTTGGACGGCTTGCAGCGTGAGGCGGCTGATCGGCCTATAACATTTGGGTACACCCCAGAGTGATAGGGCCGAGTGACACCATTCGTCTGTCACAAAAGGGTGGGTTTGCGCTCAATGTGACGATACACTGCAAGAGCCACCCTAATGTGACGGATTTTGCACTTGGCTCGTATCGGATATGCCCGCGTCAGCACCACGGACCAGGATCTGGATATCCAGATTGGCCGCCTCAAGAATGCAGGTTGCGAAATTATCCGTTCCGAGACCGGATCGGGGGCCTCGCGGAGCGGGCGCACGGAACTGGAAACGATCATGCAGTTTATGCACACCGGCGACGAGCTGGTCGTGCTGCGGCTCGACCGGCTCGGCCGCTCCACGCGCGATGTCCTGAACCTGGTGCATGAGCTTGATGAAAAGGGAGCTTCGCTGCGCATCCTTGAGCCAGAGGTGACGACGGCGGGCGACATGGGGCGAATGGTCATCACCATACTCGGCATGGTCGCCGATATGGAGCTGAAGTTCATCAAGGATCGTCAGCGCGCCGGGATCGAAGCGGCGCGCGCCGAAGGCGTTTACAAAGGCCGGAAGAAGAACGTCGATGACGATGAAATCCGCCGTCGCCTTGCCGCCGGCGCCAGCAAGGCCCGCGTTGCCCGCGACCTGAAGGTCTCACGAATGACCGTCTATCGGGCGCTCGACATTATTCCGTCACAGACCAAACTGCCGGAAAAGCCGCCCACTGCCAGCATCGCCCTGCATCTGATTATCGAGAACTTCAACAAGCGTGGAAGAGGTAGAAAACCCGCTCGGGAGCGGATTGAGGCGATGCTGGAACGCGACTACGCCATGGTAAAAAACGGCAATTGTGATTACAAACTGACCGTCGCCTATGACCCCGATCCGGATGGCATTTCCCTTGATGAGGAAATCCAAAGCCTCCTCTCCGAGATGTTCAACATCGCAGAGAGCTACAATTGCTCCATGGAAGCCGATATCTACGAGGTCGGTGGTCAGCAACGGTCCTGGTAGAATCAATCAAGCGTTCAGTGTTCGTTCTTCAACCTGGCCAAAATCGCAGCTTCGGGCCGACTGGGCCAATCTGATCCCGCAACGAAGTCCAGACGCCGGCAGCCGAGACGATCAGCCCCCCAACGCCAAGCGGAGCGACGATCAGAAATTTATGGATCAGGCCTTTCATTGTCTCACCAAGCGCCGTTCGCAGAAATTTTTGGTAGGTTTAGAGTAGTCACTTCACCCAAATCATTGAACATCTGACTCGTGACCGCTTGCTTCGCACGCCGATTACCAAACCAATGATCGGCTATTTGAATAAGATCGCTGTTCGCCGGGCGCTTCATGAAGCGCCCGATCAGCTCGTTGGTTAGGGCAGGATCAGGGTAGGTTACAAAATCCCCTATGGTGACGACATCATTCAAATTGCTGCGCTCTTCGGTGATCTGCTTTTGCAGCATTTTGCGAGGCAAGGTGATGTCCGGCGAGGCCTGGGCAAAGGCCTCTGGGTAAATTGGCGCCGTGAAATCAATGATATGGGTTGGGGTTTGAACCCACATATGAAAGCCGTCGCTATCAACGACATATTCTCCGTGCTCCTCTCGCCCGTAAATCAGGCAGCGGTCCTCAGCGACGCAGAGCGAAAAGCCGCCTGCGATGGGCCGCGCTTCGATTCCGTACTTTTGGCTCAGCACATAAGCACCAAATATCGAGAAGAATGTGCAGGCCTTCTCAACGGTGCCGAAGTCTTTGATCACGCCATGCGCGACTTGGTGGATACGGTTGAAATCGGGAAGTGGGATCAGAAATTTGCTCATAGTGGCTCCGGTAAGCGGCAGACTGAAATATGGCAGCAAATCTCCTTGCTTCATTCTTCCGCGTGAATTGCTTCCTGTTCCGGAGCCGGCAGATGCCGGTAGAGCGTCGCAACCGACACACCGATGGTGGGGGCGATTTCCCGTGCGGTCATTCCCGACGCCAAAAGCTTCCGCGCGGCATCGAGGCGCTTAGGGGTCATCACTGTTTTACGGCCCCCTACCCTACCCTCACGTTTCGCGATGATTAGGGCGGCCGTTGTGCGTTCGCGCACCAGGTCGCGTTCCATCTCGGCCATCGCTGCCATAATGTGAAATACGAGTTTGCCAGCGGTGCCGGCAGTGTCGATACCGTCGGTGAGGGAACGCAGGCCAACCTTGCGCTCAGCAAGATGGGCAGCAAGATCGACGAGTCCCTTCATTGTCCGCCCGAGCCGGTCAAGCTTCCACACCACGAGCACATCACCCTCGCGCGCGTGCGATAGCGCATCTGTCAGACCTGCCCGGTTCGCCTTTGCGCCACTGGCCTTGTCAGAGAACACTTTTTCGCAACCGGCTTCGATCAGCGCGGCGAGTTGGGGGGCTAGGTCCTGCTCCGGGGTCGAGACGCGGGCATAGCCAATCAGCATGGATCGTTCTCAAAACTCATCTGCGATGCGTAGCACGAGACTTTTATTTTGCGAAAGTGTTTTGAGACGCGCTTACCGGCTGCTACATGTTCTCACATGATGGTGCGTCAAAAACGATCGTTTGTGAGACAGGTCAGCGCACATTCAAAGGCGCTGGTCGCCGAAAGCACGAATGCTGCCCTGAGTGAAAAGCAAACGGTCGTCGAAAGCACGAACTCGGGGCTCATAGAGCCTTATTTTGGTCTTCACGCACGCCGCTTACCCAGCATTCTTCGTGTTTTCGGCGACCGATCGAAAGCCTGCCTCGTCGCATGAGCCAAGACGTGGCCATCCAAGGCGACCTGTTCGCATTTGACAGTCCTCTGCTGACGGAAGTTCGCGGTGAGCGGTCGCTGATGGCTTTTCCGTTTTTTGCGCTCAGCAAGACAAAATGGACCAAGCCGCTTGAGTATAAGACCGAGTCGGTGTCGATCGAGATCGTCTGCACACCTAAAGGCGTAGCGACGATCTACGACAAGGAGGTGCTTTTGTATGTTGCGAGCCTCATGGTCGCCAAGCTCGATGCTGGTGAGCAGGTATCGCAGGATTTTTATTTCACGGCGCATGACCTATTCCGTGTAACTGGTGTCAGCGGGTCTGCGCGTTCGTATTCGAGATTGTCGGACGCGCTGGAACGGCTACAGGGCACGCAGATCAAGACCAACATCGAAGCGGGCGGCGAAGGCCAGTCGGGTTTCTTCTCATGGTTGTCCGATGCCCAGCTCCATTACACCAAGACGGCAAAGGGCGATAAGCGGCTCAAGGCGATCAAGGTGCGACTGTGCGACTGGCTGTATCGCGCGATCCTCCGAGACCGGCGCGTGCTCGACTATGACCCGACCTATTTCCAGCTAGGGCCGATCGAACGCCGCCTCTATGAAGTCGCGCGATCTGCCTGTGGGCATGAGCCGATCGAAGTGGAACTCGAAGAGCTTCGTCTGCAGACCGGCTATCAAAGTTCTCTCAAGCACTTCCGCTATGAGCTGAAGCGCATAGCCGATGAAGGCATTGTTCCGGGATTTTCATTCGAATTGGTTGATAGTGCCGCAACTTCGGGCACTTCGCGCCCTCGCAGGAATGCCGGTGCAGCCGGTGTGAAGATTACGCCGCGCACGCTTCTGCAGCACGCCTGAGCTCTCTTTTTCTCTACACCGAATCAGTCATTCGATGCGCACCTATACGGTCGTCAAAAACACGAATGGCGGTCGCCGAAAGCACGAATGATGGTCGTCGAAAGCACGAACCGGATTTCCAATGGTCGCCGAAAGCACGAATTTTTACGGGCATCGGTCATCGAAAGCACGAATAGTAACGGTTTCGTCGCTGCCCCTATTCGGCCAAAAATACCCTCGAACTGATCGCATGGGGCGGCAGTCATGGGGACCGGCTGTGACCACATAAACGAATGCCCGGCACGAAGGCCGGGCACCCTGGAACGTGATGAGCGATGCTTGGCGGCATCGATCGGGACGTAAGACATCCTTCTCATACCTGTTCCTGAGCTTTGGTTCAAGGGAGCGTGCTTCGCGCCACGGATGAGTTTTGCCTGGTCCAGTCTCCAGTTGGAGATGTAATATGGCTCTATCAGTAGGAGATGCGGCCCTGGCTGCCCTCGGCAGCATGGGTGTCAGGCGCAAACCTGCGCGCTCAGGCGCTTCGCATAGGACCGGGGCGCCGGTCCGGCGCGATAGTGTGGAAGCCGGTACGTTCGAGGAAGCCTTCTTCGCGGTCCCGGCGAAAGGCGAGACAGATCGCCTGCTTCATGTTGCACGCAAGACGCTTGATGCTGCACGGCGGCTGCGGCGGGATGAGCGTGCCGGGGCAAAAGAACTGAGCGCGGCCGAGCGCCTTATCGCCCGGCTCACTTCGAGCGCCGTGCGCGTGTATGAAGAGATACTGACATTGGCGCGACTGAACCGAGGCCAGGTATTTCCCAGCTACGATCACCTTGCCGATGCGACAGGCCTGGGCCGTGCGACGATTTGCAGGGCGCTGACCATTTTGGAGGCAATCGGCTTCCTGGCGCGGCAGCGCCGGTTCAATCGGGTAGAGGGGCAAGGGCCTGGCCCGCGCTACAAGCAAACATCCAACGCCTATCGCCCCCTCCTGCCGGCCAAAGTGTTGTCATACCTTCCGCGTTGGCTACGCCCCGCGCCGGTGCCGGAGGACGAGGTGCAACGGCGTCTCGATCATATCGATGATACGCAGCTCATGCTCAAATCGTTGTCTTGCCGCGAGCTTGCCGAAGCAACGGTTGACGGCCCGCTGCGCAAGATCCTTGCAAAGCTGGGAGATGCGATCGACCGTAGAGAGCGTGAGTCTCAAACTGGTTCTGAACCGCTAACAGATTCATATATAAATAGGCTCAAAGGAGTTGGCCTAGCCGGCCAACGCTTAAACGCCTGACGGCGACAATGCCCAAAAGCCATTCCTCGCCTGCAACATCACGCGTAACGCACGCTCAGGACGCGCCGGCTACGCCGTCGCGAATGCTCCCCAGGAGGAGCAGGGGGCTTGGGCAGCGCCAGAATAGCGAAGCTGTGCTTGGCGAAACGTCGAAATCGATGCTCATTCAAACCACGGCGCCTGTTTCGACTAAGAGTGCATGGCTGCATCCTTCTATCTATCGACCCATGACATCGTTCCAACCCGACAGACTTACTTCGCCCGCGAGAAGTGGCACTCTTGTCCCAGCTTCGGCTGTTCCTGAACTGATGGGCATATGGGCGCTGGCCGCCTCATACGATCAAGTGAATAATCGCTTCGCTACGGTTCCCGCCATGCGGACCCTCCGTTTTTTCACTGGATCGCGACGGCTGCGCACCCTTTCAATTCCCATCAGGAACGAGCCTGATCGATTGGAAGGACAAGACCATGCAGAACATCGCGGAATTTCGGATCATCGGGCGGGTCGGCAAGATCACCGAATATGACAAGGTGACGAAGATCAGCGTCGCCTCCAATTATAACCGCCAGGACAATGGCGAGTGGGTGACGGATACCCACTGGAACGAGGTTTCGCTATTCGGCAAGATGATCGAGCGCGGTGCCAAAGCACAAAAAGGCGACTTGGTACATATTGGCGGTCGGCTTCGCCAGAACTCCTATGACACGCCCGAAGGCCGTCGCTACACCGTCGAAGTTATCGCCGACGGTTTCGCAGTCCTGGCTAAAGGCGTTGACGAGAGGAGTTAGTGCCTATCGGGGCCGCCTACTGGCGGCCCTTCCCTACGGCGCAGCTCCAGCTCGACCGCCTCACGCATGAAGTCGGCCTGGCTTTCACCCTCGCGCAGTATGGTCTTGATACGATCAAGTGTGCCCTTGGGAAAACGCGCGATCGTCTTATCCTCCATTGGAGGGCGACCGACGGATCGGATCTTGCTAGACGTCATCCAATGCCCTAATTACCGATACCGCATATTGACCGTATTAGCGGTATCGTATATTAGAGCGATTGCCTTTTATCAAGGTGTGACGGAGACGAGTGATGTGGGACAATCTACTGACGATCGGGCTATTTGTCCTGATTGCGTGGGCTATCCTCTCCAGCGATAGCAAATATCGCGGTGCTCGTACCTGGAGCGGTGACACCCCCGATGAGGAGGGCCGACGCAATACGCGCACGGATTCCAATTATCGTGGCTATGACCATTGGAATAACAACCGTTCGGATCGGGGCCTCTAACGCGTGCGGACCATTGCTATTAACGTAGAGAAGGGCGGCGCCGGTAAAACCACGATCGCCTGCCATCTGGCTTGGCTTCTGGCCGACGCCGGACATCGCGTTCTTGTGCTCGACCTCGATCGCCAGTGCAATGCCACCGATGCGCTCAGCGATTTCGAAAGCTTGGGTTCGTGCAAGCCCCTGTTTGAAGCGGACTATGCCGCTCCTGCCGAGCTGCCTCGGCTCGCGATTTACTCCAATCGGATGGGAGGCGAATATGATGCCTCCTATCCGACGGCACTTGGCAACGTGCGGAAGAATTTTCCGGTACTCAATCCGCACTTTGATTTCTGCATCATCGACACGCCGCCGTCGTGGTCATGGATCAACTTCGCCGCGCTGCTGATCTGCGACCATCTGATTGTTCCGGTCGAACTTGGACCTTTCGGCCCTGCGGCGACGAAGCAGGTGTCGGATTCGATCGCAACAGTGAATCAGCGGCGTACCAAGCCCATTCATGTTGCTGGCCTGGTTCCGAACCGGGTGCGGCCGAATGACAGCCATCAAATGAAGATGCTTGAAGCGCTCAAGAGCAAGGTCGGGAAGAACCTCTTCACCAACTATCTGCCCGAGCGCGCGCATTACAGCCAGGCTATTCAGGAGCATGTTCCGGTATGGCGGTTCGGTAAGGATGTGCGCAGTTCGTTGCCGCCTATGCGTGCTTTCCTTGAAGAAGCCATGACCCGGATCGGGAGCGAGGGATAATGGATTTCGACAATTTCGACGTCTTTGGGGAAAAGGCTGCGGTCGCGGATGCTGATCGCGTCATGCTGATCGAGCCGGATCAAATTTATCCCGATCCAAACAATGTGCGTCGCGAGATCGATCAGACCACCATCGACGAGATGGCCGTGACGATCAGCGAACGCGGTCAGCTTCAGCCGATCACCCTGGCCCCCAAGGACGAAGAAGGTCGCTATCGCATTCTGTTTGGTGAGCGGCGCTGGCGAGCTTGCCAGAAGCTGGGAATCAAGGTGCGCGCGATCGTCAGCAAGAGCGACGATCTATCGCAGGTTCGCATCGACCAGTTCATCGAAAACGACCAGCGCGAGGATCTATCGACTGCCGACATGATCGCGTTTGTGACGGGTCAGGTCGCCGAAGGTCGGAACCTGTCGGAACTCGCGCGACTGACCGGACGAAATCGCACCCTGCTGACGCGGTATCAGGGTCTTGCGAAAGCGCCGGATTATATCAGCGCGCTGTTCTCGGACATTTCGATGCGGAGTGCGGTCGCTCTGGCCCAAGCCGCGAAGAAGGATGATGCGGCGGCTCGTGCCTTCGTCGCGAACACGCCGGTCGAAGATATGACCGTGCTGGCGTGCGAGCGATTTGCGCGCGATATTGGTGCGAAGAAGACGGCTCTTCCTGCAACCGAGCCGGTCGAACCTGATTTGGGCAATGTCGAGTTGGAACCCGCTGAGACCGAGCGTGGTACCGCCGACATTTCGAAGGGCGAACCCCCTCTTTCGACGGACGAGATCCGTACCGCCGAAGTCGAGCGCGCAATCGAGAGTGCGCCTCCCCTGACAGTAGAAGCCCCTGCCCCCTCCTCGGCTCCGATACGTTCCGGCAAGTCGAAGCCAACAAAGCAGCGAGTGGAGCGCCCTACCATCGAGATCGAGGGACAGCGCGCGATCGTCGTTGAGGCGTTGCTGCATTTCGACGGTGAAGACGCCCCCCGTATTGTGAGTTGGCGGTAAGCGCTACCGCCTTTTGGCGGGCGTTCGCGCCTGACCGAAAGCACATTTTTCCTTTCCGCGAAATTCCGATTTTGAAGCTTGATGGTGTGCCACGTGGCACACGTGAAGGCTGTTTTAGGTGGGGGATGTTTTATGGCAGGATAGGTATTGCGGCGTCTTTCGTATTACATTACCCTTCGTGCCATGACCTCGACGCCGCAGCCTTCATCCCCCACCAAGGATACTGCGATGCTTACGATGCGAATTGATCGGGAGCTTCTGGCCGCGTTCGATGCCGTCGCTGAGGGCAGGGGAGGGCGCAGTGCCCTCCTGCGCAGCCTGATGCAGCAGGCGATGAAACAAGTTGCCGACGCTCCTCAAATCGCGCCGCGTGTGCAGGGCGCGGGCAACCGCGTCTCTCTCCGGTTCACCGACGCCGAAGCGGCCGTCGTCGATCAGCGTGCAGCGGGGAGGGGAATAGATCGTGCCGGTTGGATCAAGGCACTGGTCCGTCGTCATATTGGCTTGAAGGGGACGGTCGACGATGGTTTGCGCGATGCCGTTGCGCCAGTTCGGATGCAGCTTCAGCGGATAGGCCGCAATCTCAATCAGGCGATGAAGGCGGGTAACGCGGCCATGATGGCGGATAGCGGTCTTCAGATCGATCGCGAGCTACGGCGCATTGCCGATATGCGCGAGGACATCGCGGACCAAGTGGCTTTGTTAGGTGACGCACTGCGCGGCGACCTTAGCTTCTGGAAGGTCGCGGACTGATGGCCTTTGGCGAGCATGAGGAAGAACTGTGGGAGGCGATGAAGCCTCGCTTCCGTCCACGCCTCGTCAGCGATCCGAATGCCCGGTATGCGCGTAATCTCGTCAATGGGACCGGGGTTGCCTCTATCCCTGCTGCACTACGCGCTCTTGATCGGTCGGCCAGGGCAACGCTCGCGCGGGTCGTGCGCCGCACGCCCGAAGTATTGGTGAAGGTAACGGGTCGAAAGAAGGGTGCCGAGCATTTGGCGGCCCATCTGGACTATATCGGCCGTAAGGGGGAAATCCCGCTCGAAACTCGCGATGGCGAGCTTATTTCCAGCAAGAGTGAGGCGCGGCAGATCGCTGAAGAATGGTCTGAGGCTTTGGCTTGGCGGCGCGGAGCGACGGTGTCCGCTGTCTCCATGGTGTTTTCGATGCCCGCAGGGACAGATCCGGAGGCGGTCAAGCAAGCCGTGCGCGAAACCGCGGAACGGCTCATTGGCGACAACCATGATTATCTCATGGCGTTGCATACGGATACGCCTCGTCCCCATGTCCATCTGACGGTTCAGGCAGAAGGTCTTAACCGCAGGCGGTTCGATCCTCGCCGGGAAGACCTATTTCGTTTTCGGGAGGGGTTTGCCGAGACGTTGCGCAGCCGTGGTGTCGAGGCAGAAGCGACGCCTCGCTATACGCGCGGGCAGGGAAGGGCGGGCACCAGCATGGCGCTCACCCAACTCCGGGATCGCATTCGCAAAGGAGTCTCCCGGCAGCCAACCGAAGCGGATATGCGGCAAGCCCGAGAAGCGATGTTGATCGCGCTTGGCAAGGCGGAACAGCCTGCGTTTGTTGGTAAGTCGCGTATGCGGTGGGAAGCCATTAAATCTCGCTATGGCGCCGCAGCGGATCGGCTTGACCAGAGCGGCAAGGACGAGGATCGCGTGCTCGCTCGCGAGGTGCGGCAGTTCCTTCGCGACCGCGCGGAAATAGAGACGGTGCCGGACAAGGTTTTGCGGGATGCGGAGCGCCGTGTCCGGGCAGAACAAGAGCGCGGGAAGGGGCAGACCGGCCCCGAACCGGGTGTGCCAAGTGGCACAGTGCCGCCGCGGTCGAGACAACGATAAGGTTACAGCGGCAACTGGGACATTGCAGTCGTTTTTGATAACGACGAGGAACGACGAGTCTCTCTAAAACCTGACGCTCAGCCGCTCGAAGGTGCCCTGACAACTAAGGGTGGTTTAGTTGTCAGACAACCGAATGATCGGTGATCGAAGTTCGTCAGCCCTGCGCCAAACCAAGCTTGGGAATTGCCCTTATGAAAACCATTTCGGCGATCAACTCGACAAGCGTTTGTGCAACGATAATGGCAGGCAGTAGTGGCACCGCACCCGGCACGGCCAAGGCCAGCGGCAACACGACCAGCGAATTGCGAGTTGCCGCGCTGAATGCGATCGACCTTCCCGCTTCCACGTCGAGGCTAGCTAACCGGGATGCGCCCCACCCCAGCAACGGAGCGACAATCGCAAAGACGATATAAAGCGGCACCACTCGCAAAGCAGCGCCAAATGCCTGTCCGAGTTGCGGGACGACAGCAGCGATGACGATGAGCAGGACCAGCGCCGTCGCCGGCACCGGAAGTAGGCCGAGCAAGGATGAGACACGTTCACCCGCCGCCGATCGGCGCGCCCACAACTGGACAATGACGGCTAGCGCCAGCGGGATGACAATCAGCCAGAGAAAGGCGTGCAGGAAGGGGCCAGCCTGTACGAGCTGCGACGCCTCGGCGCCGAGGAAAAGCCGAAGATAGACCGGCAACAGCAGCATTTGCGCGATAAGCAGGGCAGGCGTCGACGCGAGCAGCAATTTGGCATCCGCGCGACCGAGGTGCGCGAAAGTGACCACATAGTCGATGCATGGGCATAGCAGGACTAGCAGCACACCCAACCGGATCATTGAATCATTCGGTGCGAACTGGATCAGGATCGCGACCAGCAGCGGGACGATAACAAAGTTCGTTATCAGCAAAGCGGCTAGGAACCGAGCCTGACGAAAAGCGCGCCGCAGCTCTGCCAGCGGTACTTGCAGGAAGGTGACGAACAGCATCAGCGCTAGCGCTGGGTTGATCGCCGCCTCCCATGACGCTGTGCCTGACATTATCAGAGCGATCACTGCACCGATAACAACCGCAGCAAAATAGATTGCGACCTGGCCCGCTTCGAGGCGATCGCGCATGGCGGTGATTGTCATGCCGCTACCTCCCCGAGCTTATTGGTTCGCTGATTCCAAAAGAAGCCCAGGACCAGCAGCGCGGTCATGACGAGCTGCGCAATGATCGTCTCGCGCGTGGGATAGATCCCCAGCAGTTCCACACGGGGGAAACCGGGCCAAGGGGTAACCGAAAGATAGCCCGCCTCTTGCAGCGCGGCGCTGCCCTTGCCGATCAGCACGACCGCCAGCACGGCGATCAGCGCTGAGCTGTAGGCAAAGAACTTCCCGATCGGCAGCGTGCGGCTGTAGCGCATCATCACAAAGGCGATCACGGCCAACAGTAGGATCGCCGTGAATGCACCCGCGATTACCGCGCCCCCATTCCCCTGGCCCCAGATCGCAGCGTAGAACAGGATCGTCTCGAACACTTCGCGATAGACGACGAGGAAGGCGAGCAGGAACAGGAACCATGCCGATCGACGGTTGAGGGCACGGCTGAGCTTTTCTCGGATATAGCGTTGCCACGCATCGGCGTTGCTCTTGCCATGCATCCAGATACCGACCCACAGCAGCACAAGCGCGGCGAACACCCCGCCAAACCCTTCGGTCAGCTCGCGGCTAGCCCCGCTGATCTCAATGATCCATGTAGCCGCCGCCCAGGTCGCGGCACCAGCCACCAGCGCCGCAACCCAGCCACCATGAACATAGGGCAGCATGTCGCGCCGATCGGCTTTGGACAAAAAGGCGATCATGGCGACGACGATCAGAAGGGCTTCAAGCCCTTCGCGCGCGAGAATGGTAAAGGCGGCCAGGAAACTGGACGTGGCCGACGCCTCGCTTGGCGCGAGCGCGGTTTCGGCATCTGCAAACAGGCCATCGAGCGTTGCGACGCGAGCTTTGACCGCCTGCACCGGCTCGCCCTTGGCGATCGCTGCACGCAAATCGCCCATTGCGCCCTCGATGCGGATCATCAGCGCGTTGTCCCGCGCCGACAGCACTGCCTCCACAGGCTCAAAGCCGTCGAGATAGGCAGACAACGCCAGATCGGTCGCGGCCTTGCTGTCTCCGCGCCCGTAGGCCGCCAGTGCCTCGTCTAGCCGGTTGCGGGCGAGCGCAAGGGTGCCCGTCGCTGCCGTGACGGTGGCCTCCGGATGATGCCGCAAATAGGCCATGAGCTGCTGCGCCTTGTCATCCCCAACTTCGGCCGCGAACGCAGCCGGCGTCGTGCCGACGAGCTTTCCCAGATCGAGCCGCTTGCGAAGATCGGCATCGGCGTCCCAGAGCGCCTTGCCGTTCGCGGCACCGCTCTCGGGGTAGGCGAACGAGCCGGCATAGAAGGCTAGCGCCCAGCGATCCTGCGCGGGCAGTTCTGCGAAGCTCACCATGCTGGTGCCATCAAGGCCCTGCTCAATCACCTGATAAAGCGCGAAGATACTGCGCTCGCGCGCCCGTTCCCTGTCGGCGAATGCGATCGGCGGCGGATTGAGGCCGCGCGCTTGCGGGCCATCGCCCTGGCCGCTCACACCATGGCAGCTCGCACAATGCTGCGCATAGAGAATCTTGCCGCGCGCAACGTCAGGAGCGCTCGTCGGCGCCAGCGGAACCGGATAGGTTTTGATGAGATCGGCGGCCAGTCCGCGCGCTGCCGTTGCGACAGCCTGTGGCGGCGCTTTGGCGGTAATGATGCGTTGGAGGTTCGTGGCCTGGCCTTGAAGTCCACCCCGAGCCGACGAGGCCGGTAGTTCGCCAATCAGTTTGCTTGCGGTTGCCGAGAACTCCTGCATTTCGGCATATTCAGATGCGCTGGCGATTTTTCCGTCCGCGACTGCTTCAGGATAATCCACGGCGATATAGTCGAGCAGGCGCCATATCGTTTGAGCTGGTGCGGTTTGCGCGGTGGCAGGTGCGGCTAAAAGCACGATGCCGAGGACCACGGCCATTAAAGCGCTAAATAACGTACCCTGTCGATCTCCGCGATTGCGGCGCATTAGCAGGAAAAGACCGTAATGCATGTGATTGAGCCACGATACAGAGCCATTGACTGGCCCATGCGTGGCAATCCGGGGGAGAGTCATCCGAACGCCTCATTTGCGCCGCCCGCCAGGAACGACTATATTTCAAATTGTGTTGAACTATTGAGCGACAGATGGACGAAAATCAAGCACTCGCTGCCTTCGCTGCCATATCCAACCAAACCCGCCTCCGGATCGTGCGGATGCTGGTGGTTGTCGGCGCAGACGGCCGTTCAGCGGGGGCGATAGCCGAAGCACTTGGCGGCGCGCCGGCATCGCGCATATCCTTCCACCTGAACCAGCTCGAAGAGTCGGGTTTGGTCGAAAGCCGACGCGAGGGAAGATCGATCATCTATAGCGCGATCTTCCCTGCGCTTTCCGATCTTGTCGCTTTTCTCATGCGCGACTGCTGCGAAGGGCATTGCGCAGTGTGCGACAAGGCCATTGCCCTATTCGCGAAATGCACAGGACGGCCGACCCATCCCGTTGATTAGCGACGGAGCAACATCGCAATTGGTCCCTCGAAAAGTGGCCACATATAGGCGAGGACCATCAACGTCGCTTGCCCGCACAGGTGGTGCGTTTTGGGTGGTATGCCTCTCGATTACTGGTGCAGGGCTGATCTCACAGCGCAATTTCAGGGAGCCAAAACAGACCGCAGCCGAGCAGACCAGACAAAAAAGACTGTAGCGCCATCACGGCTACGGCAGATGGTTCGGTGCGTGTCGCAAGGGTTGGTGAACGGCAGGTTCTCGGGAATCCCGTCGTTTATGCACGCTTAGCTGAATGACGTAAGTTGGTCGCGACCTGTCGAAACATCATGGTCGATTACTTCCAAAATCATGGGTGTGCCATGTGGCACACCCTCCGCAGCAATCAGCGTCCGCCGATAGATCGCGATTTTTGCATGATCTGATCCTGCGCCATTTCCCTCACTCGCTGCTCCTCCCTTTGCTTGACCTCAATGCCGGCGATCGTCTCGCCGCGGCCGATCCGCGCGGCGACTTCCTCTTTCCGCTCCGAGACGAACTCGCGCTGCTTGGCAGGGGCATCCGGGAAGCGTTCGCCCGCCACCACCATTGCAAGAGCAACGTGGCTTTGGGCTTTGCGCAGCTCGGGATCTTTAGCATTCTGGACGTCAGATTGGCGACGGAAGCGCTCCGCCAGATCGCTGCGCGGATCAGCTTGCTCCTTGGTGTCGCGGGATTGGTTGGCGGTGCGGGAAGGTTGTTCCTTCGCGGTAGGCACGCCTGCCTGACGGGCCTGCTCACGTTCCGCTGCTGCCTTTGTTTTTGCATCGGGCTGATAGTCGTCGATCTTCAGCCCCTGCGCCGATGCAGCGAGGTATGCGGCACGTTTGAACTCTGCGTCGCCGCTTATCTTCAGTGATGTCCACCCGTTCTCCTTGGCAAGCCTGATGAGATCGGGAAGCGCGGTTTGGTCCTTGGCCTTGATGCGGTCGGCGGCGATGGTGGCCACAGGCTCCTTGTCATGGGCGCTGCGGTAGAGCTTGTCGCCAACGCGCAGAAACCGGCTTTCCAGTTCAGCCGGTATTTCCATGGCGCGTCTGCGACGATCACCTTCGGCTTCGATGTTCTTGGGCTTGTCCCCCACGTTATCGCTCCTGTTCAATCACACCTACAAGGTCGGTTCCACGTTGTTCTGCCGCCACATCGAGCAGCATATTGGGAAGGTCTTGGATGACGATACAGTCCATGGCGAACTCCATCGGATCGGGGTCTGTGAGTTGGTCGAACGACGGTTCGACGCAGCCGGGCAGATCTTCGTCGTCATGAACGACGCGAGGAATCATGGCGACATCTGGTGCTGGAAGGACGCGGCTGCGAAACAGCGCATCGCCGTAGAAGCGGATCTTGTCGCCGTGGATGGGGGGAATCCCTCCGCGCAGCAGGAGCAATTCGTCCTGCGAAAATTGCATAAGCTCTTGTGGTAACAGCAGGGCGCGGCGCTGGTCCGACATCGATTTTGAGCGGTTGGCCAGAATGCCATGAATGGTCAGGGATTTGGTGACGGCTTCCTGACCGACATAGCCAATCCGCTCTGACAATTCGTTGGCGACGCGCAATTCTTTCGGCGTGAATGCGACCTCCACACCGCAATTGGCCACGATTTCGTTCGCGACATGCTCGCCATAGACAGCGCGGAGCTGGGACCGGGACTGAATGACCGGAAGCAGGCGGATGCCGTAGCCTGCCACATAGGAGAAGGCACTGGCGATGACCTGGGCGCGGCCGATCCGCGCAAACTCGTCGAGAATGACCAGAACCTGATGCGGCGTGGTTGCATCGGGCAACGCGCGAACATTGAGATCAATGAGCTGCTGGAACAAAAGATTGTAGAGAGGGGCAACGCGATCCAGTTCGTCCGGTGACACACCAAGATAGATCGACATCGGCTTGGTGCGCAGAGCACGCAGGTCGAAATCGCTATCTTCGGTCGCGGCGTCGACACGCGGATTGAGCCATAGGCTCAATTTGGATGTCACGGTCTGCACGATGCCGGCAAAAGTGTTGTCCGCGCCGGAGGTGAAGTCGGCCAGCGCATTGCGGCAACCCTGGGAAAGTTTCAGCGATCGATCATCCAACACACGGCGGAAGAAGCCGCGCGTGTCGCCTGTGGTCATCAGCCGATAGATGCTGCCGATCGTAAAGGGCTGATCCGCGACCGCGAGGTATGCGCCAACGCCGACAAAGGCGGTCCGCGCAGAATCCGTCCAGAAAGGTTCCCCCCGCTCTGGCGGCACGAACAGCATGGTAGCGATCTTCTGAAGTTCGATTACGACCTGATCGGGATCATCGCGGTCGATGTAAGCGAGCGGATTGTAGCGCGCCGTCCTGCCCTCTGGGTCTGTCGGATTGAACAGGAAGACAGATTGACCGTGTTTCTGCCTGAAGCCCGCCGTCGCATCCCAATTCTCCCGTTTTACATCGAGAACGACGACGGAATCCTGCCACGACAGCAGATTAGGGATAACGATCCCAACGCCTTTGCCGGACCGGGTAGGGGCTTCGACGATCACATGCTCGCTTCCACCAAAGGTCAAAAACTTGCGTGCGCCAAAAATCAAAAATTTGCGCCCGCGCATCCCGAGGACGATCCCCTTACCAGCGCGAAAGCCTGCTTGACGGATTTCGCGCTCTTTCGCGAAACGGGCTGCGCCATGCAACGGCGGTTGGCGCTTAGCGATCCACCACAGCATGATTCCGGCCAAGACGAGTCCGACGACTAGACCAGCGCCTAGCGCCTTCAGCACCACCGGATCATGCCGATAATACCAGAAGAATGCCGGCATCTTGAACGGATCAAATTTCGCGCTCGGTAGATCGAGGTAGAGCCAGGCTACGACCGATGCGATCGCAAAGGCCAAGACGAATGCGATCGGAATCCCGGCAGCGAGGATGGTGCCCCTCTTATGCGGCATGGCGGGCTGCCGGATCATAGTAGATCTCGGTCATGCGGAACTCACCGTCGATTTTTTTCATCTGGACGACGACATCGACAAGGATTTTCAAAAGCGAACGGATGTCATCGCGGGTGAGATCAGCGCCGCCTTCGCTTTCCTTCACGAGCAGCGTCAATTGCTCGAATGCCAACTCGGCCGAGTCCGCATGGATTGTAGTGATCGATCCTGGATGACCACTGTTGACGTTGCGGAGATAGAAGAAGGCGGTTCCGTCCCTCAACTCCTGAAGCAAGATGCGGTCGGGCCTCATGCGCAGCGCGCTTTCCAGCAGCTCTTTGGCCGTGACCTTCGCTGTACCGGTGCCATCCTTGCTGTAAATCATATGGACGACGTTCTTATGCGGAACGACCAGCTCGCGCGTATCCTCGATCGTCAAAAGCCGCTCGTTCTCCGGGATTAGCTGGATCAGACCCTTGGAGAAGGTTGTTTTGCCGGAACCTGTCGCGCCTGAAATCAGGATATTGAGCCGGCTCTGAACCGCCAGCTCGAAAAATTCGATATGGCGCCCCGCATGAAGAAGGCCCTGAAGGCGTTCTTCCATGCTGCTTACTCGCTTGCTTGCTACCTTCGTTTCCGCGAACAATCCGCTGGCTTCGAAATCCTTCATCGAAAGCGTTTTCGTCGATGGTTTGCGCACCGTGATGGAAACGGTCCCGTCAGGCACTACCGGCGGAAGGACAAGCTGGACGCGCTCGCCGGTCGGGAACATCGTCGAACAGATCGGTGTCTCGCGGGAAACGTCCTGCGACGTGTAGGCCGCAGCGGCGGTTGCGAGTTGGTTGAGCGAGTCTAGCGTAAGGGCTTCCTCGCGTTCCCAAGTCCATCCTCCGCGCCGCTCGATACCGATGATCTCAGGTTCGTTGATGACGACTTCCGTGACATCGGCATCATCGAGGTAGCGGCGCAACGGGCGTACAGCATGATCGAGGACCGCCGTGTTCCGAAACCCTACGGTACTCATTTCAGAGCCAGTCCATAGACCTGCGAAAAGTCGAAATCCTTGGCGACGGTAATGGCCAGTTCGGTTCCTTGGTTCACCCTGACAATAGGGCGGATCTGCTGCGTGTCCTGCAACACCTGCGATGTAGTATCTTCTGGGGTGCGAAACACGGTTGAGCCTGCAGGACTGACCGCCTGACCCGCGATCTGGCCGCCAGCATCGAGCACACTGAACAGCATGGCGGCACCGAAGCGCTGCCAGAAGAAACGGTCGATCTTGCCCGTGACGCCAGCGCGTCCGAGCGTGTCGGATGCCGGGGAGCCGATGTCGATAGCAACACCGCGCGGTGTGACGGCGCGCGTCCACATCGCAAACAACCTATTTTGCCCTCGCTGCAAACCGCCCTGATATTCGCCGAAGACGCGAGTGCCCTTTTCGAGCAGCACCACTCTCCCGTTATCCGAATAGATGTCGCGAGGAATGATGCAGGTTGTGTATCCTGGCACGGTGCTGTCCATCGCCGTTTGCAGCGTGCAGGGAAGGATTGCGCCGGCAGTCACAAGATAGTTTCGATCCCCGATCATGCGCGCCGATGCAGTGCCGATTGCGGTGGTTTGCTTCAAGCCGTCGAGTTTGGTCGAAGGTGCTCGACCACTGCCGGTACTATCTGGTGCCGATGGGGCGCCATTCGCGCCGTCGTCCGCAGCATGAGCCATGCTTTGATTGCCGTTGTAAGCGATCAGAGTCGACCGGCGGGCGCTATCGCTTAGCTGCCTAGCCTCGTTGGCTCGGCGTTCAGCTTCACCAGCCTGCCTGCTTTGTTGTTGGCCGCCTGCTCCATATGGTGTGATCGGTTGACCGTCAGGGCCGATCGCAGGCACCTGTTCACCCGCGAGGGCGACCGGCGCATTGGGATCGCGTGGTGCGGTAGAAAGCGTCGGCGCAATGACTGTATTGGGATCGTATGGAGCTTCCACCGCTGGCGGCGGAGCCTTTCGCTTCGCATCTGTAATCTGTTTGCCGCCCCCCGAACCTGTGACGAGGGTAAGGATTGTGAAGATTGCTGCGCCGCCAAGCGCGGCGCCGGCGATCATCTTCTTATTATCCCACTGGATGGCGTTGAGCGAAGGAATCTTGTTGGCCCGGTCCGCTGCCGGTGTGTGGTCGATCTCATTCACGTCAGGCGTGGCATCGACGTCAAATCGCTTATCGGACACATCAGTTCTCCGTCGTGCGCTCGACCACTTCCGAGGCTGTGTCCGTTTTGGGATCGCGGCCATAGAAGCTGGGGTTTTCGTTGTAGATGCACAGGACAACCTTGCCCCTGCGAAGGCGCATTTCCTTGTAGACGCCGTGGATCACGACAAATTCGTCCCGCACATCAAAGGGGGCCGTTGCCTCGCTGCCGTCAGGATTAACGGTGAAAAGGGCCGGTATCTCGCGCTGGTTTGGGAAACGAAGGACTGTGAACTGTCCGTTGTCGCTGACCTCGGAGGGCTGAAGATCGGACGCGCCTTGCACCTGATAGGCGAGGTTCCGCTTCCCTTCGAGCACCCCAATATCGAGGGCCGTTTTGACCGCCCCATTCTGTAGCGCGAGAGCTTCGTTCAGTTTCGCGCGCTGGGCGGCCAGTTGGGCTTGCTGCGCCTCATATTCGGGATAGCGAAGACGAACTTTGAAAAACGTACCTCCCGATCGCGCACTCGCAACGGCTGCCAGTTCGAAGGTGTAATTACGCTTTGTGCCCTGAAAGTCGGTGACGACGATCAGGTTGGTCGCGCCCGCACGCTCGCGAGGTTTGACGAACAATGAATTTTCCGCAGGCGCCACTTCCCACGAAACAGTGTCGCCCATGGCTACGAACTTGATGACCTCGCCAGGAGCAAACTCAATCTGCGTCGCTGTGCGGAAAGCGCTGCGAACCGAGATGACATTACCATCGGTGTAGTTGACCTCTCTGATCCGAACATCTGGGCCAAGCTGGCGGGGTGTCTGTTCTGCCAGAGCCGGTACAGGCGCTAGGGTGAGGATGGCGGTGGCCATGAGAAGTGTGGATTTCATCGCGTCGGAACCTCCGCATCTGCTCGGTAGGACCGCACCTGAAACCCGAGCGGGTTGGCGTATCGACCAGATTCCGTTTCCGGTTTCGACAGCACATCGAATGTGATCGTTGCAATGGCAGGCGTCTCGATTGCTTGCTGGTCGCGCTCAAGACGCTTGACGAACCGGACTTGGGCGACAGTCGGCGAGATGAAAGCAACAGAGCGGATTGCCACGAACACGGCGTCATTGGCAGTGAACTGGTTCTGCGGGGAGTCCGGGTTGTCCTTCCGGTAGAAGCTCGTCCAGCGGGTCTGCTCCTCCCGATTGGAAAGGGCGAGTACCTTGCGGAAGAACTCTGCCCGTGCCTGCGGAATCCATCCTTCGCGGTTGCGCACATAGTCAGCGAGGAAATATTTGCGAACCGCCTCGTCATAGGTGATCGCCTTGTCGCCGCGTAGTTCCTGCGTGACGTCCGTCGCTCCCGTCGATCGATCAACGGTGACGACATAGGGCACCACGGTCTTCAACGGGGACAAGGCCATCACCGAGCCGACGCTTATTACCGCCAATGTTGTCGCGACGCCTGCAACGATCCACGCCAGTCGGCGTGAACGCGCGGCTACAACAAACCTGTCTCGATCCCAGCTTTCCGCTTCCGCGAAATATGCCTTAAGATCTTCGTCTTGGTCTCTCACGCCGATCGCCATGTCAGCAGCTCGCAAATCTAAGGAGATGCGCCGCGCTGGCGCTTGAGGAAGTCGTCACCGCGCCGATCGCCGGCACCTTCTCAGCATGAGATGTGTCGGTCGTTTGGGGCGCAGTAGATTGCGCATCAGCCGGGAATAGATTGGTCGCAGGAGGCGCTGAGACATCCGGCGTTGCCTGCCCATCGGGTGTGCCACGTGGCACAGTTCGGCTTGTTGTTGCCGCTGCGGATCGCTCAGGCACGGTCGGCAGAACAGTGCCATATGGGTTTGCTGGGCGCTTTTGCTTGCCGTTGCAGCGCGCCAGTTTCTCGTCCTTTGCGGCGGTCGCAGGCGTTGATGGCACGAGTGACACGAGAGCAAGGACGGCAATGGCTGATCTGATCGTCATTCCATCTCTCCGGGCTAGTTGGTACGACTGAGAGTGCCGCAAGTGGCGCGGCTTCCGCCCCCGCCACGGCGAGCTGCGCGCCATGCGCGCGCCGCAGCAGCAGAGGGTGCATTCGACATTGCACGGCCCAGCATGGGCGCGACGTTGCCGGTTGCAGCGTTCGCGAATTGTGTCGCGAGGGACGCGCCGCCTCCGCCTAGGCCAGCGGCGAGACCCGGAATTTGTAGGAAAAAGAAGAACCCCAGCACGTAAAAGGCGATGGCCCGGATTGCGATGACCGGAATGTTGGTGTCTCCGGTGAAGGCTTGACCCATGAAATCTTCGCCGGTGTTGCGAATGAAGATTGTCAGCAGCAGCGCAAATGCGACCAGCATCACATAATTGATGACTGAGCCAAGCCACGAAAAGAAGAACGACCGGGTAGACTCAAAGAGCAATGCCGCGACGAAAATAGGGCCAACAACGGCAAGCAGAGCTAATGAAAAAAGCGCAAAGGCGCAGATGGTGAAGCCCAAAGCCGCCGATAGAATGGCTAAGACCATCAGGATTAGGCAGTAGATACCCGTGAAAAATATCTCGACGATGTTATTCGGCAGACCCACTAGGTTTTTACCAGCGGCAGCGGTCCGAGCATCTTGAATTTCGGTGATTTTCACCACCGTATTCGATGCGCCTCTCACAATTTGATCGAAGAAATCGCCTAGTCCGGTGATGCTTGGCCCGCCTACCGCCGTCGCAACATCACGAGGAAGGCCGTCCATCGTAAAGAGGCTGACAGACGCTCCGTATAGCGTCGTCACCGCGAACACGAGGGCGGCCAATTTCATTCCACGAAACACAAATTCGCGGAATGGATATTCAACTGCTCCGCGAAGGATCGCGATGCCGAGGAGGATTATATAGATGGTGACGCCCACGCGAAGAGGGCCTGAAATCCAGCCCACGACGCCAGCGTAGGCTGAGATTACACCGGCCAAAGCGTCATTGAGATAGGCAAACATGGTCTGGAAGAGGTTTCCCACTGTCCTATCCCTTGCTTGATTGTGAGCAGGGCAATGGCATCACACACCCATGCCTTTCTTAAATTCGTCGCGGTCCTTCCGGGATCTCAGCAGCTCGTTAGCGGTATCGACATTGTTGCACGTAGAGACGACGATTGAAGGCCAACTAGCAGGCGGACGCTGTGATGATTTCCAGTCCGCACAGACTGCTTCCATCTCTTGGCGCTGCGGCTGATTTTCCGTGTAGAACGCTACATCGCGTAGCGGCATGTCCGATCTCAGGTGATCGCCGGTCTGATCTTTTTCAGATGGGGAGCAACCACTGATGAACGTGAAAGCCAAGGCGATGCCGAGGAATTTTTGGAACGTGGGGGTCATCAATCTAATCCCATGCCAGCCTTAAAGCTCGCGCGATCGGACTGCTGAAGGGCAACGTATCGCTGATAGTCCGCCTCAGCTTTCGCACGGCGCTGAAGCTCAACCGCCTGCAATGCCATCTGGTCATTCATCATCTGCGCCTGTTCGAGCTGTAGGCGGGCAGACATATCGGCTCGCTCGGCGGCCGAGGTGGCATTGCCGAGACGCCCCCGAAGCTCATCCAGCCCTTCGCGGCGGCTTGTCACCGCATCGCCGACGTTGCTGGCAAGGCCGGTAGAGACGGCCGCTTCACGCGCGCCCTGTTCGTAAGCGGCGCGCTCGCTCTCCGTGGCCGCTTGCGAGGACCGACCTATGAGATCCTGATAGACGTCGTTCGCCTTGCCGCGCAGACCGCCGACCACATCGACGTTGCCGCTCGTGTAGCCGTCCAGGCTGGACGAGGACACGTCACTGGTGCGCAGCATGTCGCTCTTGAGCTGGTTGGCGACATTGCTGATGTCAGTCGCCTTGTTGAGGTCGCGATACAGCGACTGCGCCTGCTCAATCTGCTGCTTGCCCTGGAGGATGGCCTGTCTTGCCTGCTCCAGTTGCTTGATCTGCTGCGCGAATGCACGAGGGTCGAACACGATGCCCGTGCCGAGTTGGGCCTGCGCCGTCCCGGCGCACAAGAGCGCTGACCCTGCCAGCGCGATGGAAACAGCTTTCAAGCGACGCATGCCATTACTCCTTCAGCTTGGACGACGACGTTGGTGAAAGATCGGGAGCCAGGTCGCCGGTTCTGGCCCAAATTCGGCAGCCGCTTCGACGGCGATGGACGTGGTTTCCGCCCGTCCTGACAGGACGGCCAGTTCATCATCGAGGCCGGTCAGATCCAGTTCGACCACCACGCTGTCATGGCCCTGCTTCACCAGAAACTTTCGGGATTCCGGCGAAAGCTCCTCGCGGATCAGTTGAAATTCGGCATCGGTCAGTGAGAAGCCGTCAACATAATCACGGCGCGCGCCTTTAGGGTTGGGGAGCATCACCTGGGTTGCGACCTGCTCAAGGATAGAATGGGCGATGTCGCTTTTGAGAGCATCCGCCGGCGACTGCGTGGCGAACACCATCAGCGCGTTGCGCTTGCGGTAGGTCTTCAAACCGTCCTGCGCGAAGCTGCGAAATGCCTCATCACCCAGCGCCTTCCAGAACTCGTCGACTGCTATGATGGTGCGCTCGCCGGTCAGT
>NZ_CP016457.1 GCF_001713415.1 Sphingobium sp. RAC03
GGGCCCACCAACGGGGCCTTCTCGGTGGCAGATCCTCGCCCGACCTATGGATTGGCGACGCATCGCTACGTCCTCGGCGTCCTGGGCTGGGAAACAACGAAGGGCGTCGTCACCGGCTCATCCAGGCCGACCAGCGGCGCGCATTGCGTTGCCGACCCGCGCATCGATGGCCATCCCGCCAGCGTCCAATGCGGGGTCAAGACCTGGCTCCAGCCCGCAGGCGTCGTCACCGCGAACATGTGGGTCGGATCGGGGCCCAACTCGGTGGCGGACCCGCGCATCGACGGCCGTCCTCGTTTCAACAACACCTATCGCATCGTCGGATTCAAGGATCCGTCGCCGGCGGTCGCGGGACCCGGCGGACCTGCAGGTGGACTGTCGGTAGCGGATCCGCGCGCGCCAGCCGGCCGCCACGTGAACGGCAAGTACCGCGTCACCGGCTACGATATGGTCGCCAACGCGGTCATCGGCGCCAGCACCACCGGGATGGGCGCCTTCGTCGTCGCCGATCCGAAATATGCCGGCACCAGCCTTGGCCAGCACCATAACAAGATGCGCGTCGTGCCGGCGTCGGCGCCGTCACCCGTGGTCACGACATCCGATCGCGTCGGATCCGGCGCGGTGTCGGTCGCGGACCCGAGGCCTGTCTGTCTCATGCGACCCGACCGCGACTCATATGTGACGCAGGGCCATTATGGTGTTGCCGACTGGTCGAAGCCGACGGGCGCGGTGCCGGCCTTCGCCAAGAATAACAACGGGCCGTGGTCGGTTGCCGAACCGCGCGACGTGCCGATCGACGACGAGCCGGTCGCGCTTCCCAACCCCGACGACCGACTGGTCGCGCGCATCATCGCCCTCGACGAAACCTGGCACCGACCCTTCACCTCGATGGAGCTGGCCTCGATCCAGGGGCTGTTCGACCCCGAGCAGTCATTCCCGCAGCACATCCTCGATCGCTGCAAATCCTTTGACGAAGTGCTGGCCGCCGGCTTCGGATTTCAGCTCGAAGGTGGTTCCGACGCTACGAAACGCGAATGGACCGGGAACGCTGTCCCCCCGCCGTCGGCGCAGGGCATCGCCGAGACCATCGGCGAGGCGCTCCTGCTCGCGGCAGAAGGCGCGACCTTCACTCTATCGGCGAGCGAGATCTGGGTGAAGCCCGGCGCGCTCGCGCTCGTGGTCGACAATCGCCAGGCCGCTTTCGACATAGACTCGTTCGACATGCGCTCGATAATGGGCCAGCTCCAATGACCGGTCGCTCGAACCGGGCCGAGGTTCGCAACCCGATCCTCGGTCTGCCGTCAGTCGCCTACCTCCGCGCGCTCGACCCAGCCGCCCGGCACGCCCTGCAGGCCGTGCTTCTCGATATCCAGCGCGACGCACGCCAACGCGCCGAAAAGAGCTGGCTCAGCCGGAAGCCGCCGGTCGCAGCCTATTGGGCCGCGTGCGGTGTCTATGCCGGCCATATCGCGCGCGCGATCGGACCCGGCCCGGGCCGCCGACGTCGCTGATCACTCCACCATCGAATCTCTTGCCCGCTGCGAGGCCGGGGATATTGCGGCCCCAACCATGGAGACCCCGTCATGTTGATCGAATTGCGAAAGCTCAAAATCATCGAGGAGCTCTCCGAGGAAACGCCGTGCTACACTGCCGAGATCTGGATTGACGGCAGGTTGGCCTTCCACGCCAGCAATCGCGGGCACGGCGGCATGGACGACTATCATCAGGTCGGCTCGACCACCGAGGCCGAGGTCAATGCCTGGCTGAAGGCCAACCGCCCCGTGCGCGCCTTTCACGGGACCGAGCTGGAGCCCGATCTCGAAAGTGAAGTCGCCCGCTTGATGGACGAGGCCGAGAACATCAAGGTGCTCCGCCGCCAACAGCGCACCAGGATCATCACCATCGAGGATGGGAAGGTCTACACCTACCCGCTGAAGAACAGGCTCGCTGCAAGCGTCATCGCTGCCATCAAAGCCAAGAAGCCGGACGTCGAGATCGTCAACGAAACCGGGGACGAGGGCCTGAGACGTGCGGTCCGAATCCTGCAGGAGCAGTCGGCTTTAGCTGACGGCGGGACGGGCTAGACCAGGTCCTACTGCAGCGAGGCCGCGGGTGTGGCCTTGGCAACGCTCATGTCGAGCCTCGCTTTGCGTGGCGCGGGGAAGATACGGATCCCCAGCGCCTGCAGCACATAGATGATGTCGAGCGTCAGAACTGGCGCATCGGGCGCGAGGGACGATCCAGAGGAGTGGCTCGGCGATACCGGCCGACGCTCGCCGTCCATCTCGTGCAATAGCACGCGGCCCTCGATACAGAACGCCGACACGTCGCTGAATATCTCTGCCTGAACATCCGCCGGCATGACCAGATCGCCGAATTCGCGGGCCGCAAACGCCCGGTGGCATCCATCGATCATGCTATACATATCCGGCAGGCCGGGCAGGTGAATCCGGGTCAATTTGACACGCTCGCCACGCAGTCCGTCTCGGTGGCAACGCACTGCGTCCACCATGCCATCAAACCGCCAAGGCTGCGCCAGAACATATTTTGTCTCAACATCCACCTGTTCCGGCAGCTGCAATTCGACCCGTTTGACGGCGATCGCGTTCACGGCCGCGACGAACAGATCGACCTGGATGGGTCCGATGACCGACATCACAGCGGTCGAGCTGGGGCCAGCCTTCCGCTCATTCTCAAGGCCGACCATCGGGGTCCCGGGCAGGCGGAGATCCGTTACGCCGGCCCGCAGGCATTCCATAATGTCGATGCCCAAGGCGATCCCCTCCATTTTGGATGGAATCTAGCGTAACCGCGTTAACCATTGCTGACCACTGCCTGCCGAGGGTCTGACGTCACCGCGTCCCAAGCCTGGCACCTGTGATCGAACAGAAAGGGGAGGGGGAGCGAGCCGGTCGAGCGAAGAAGCGCTCGAGACCGGAGGTTTCGCCCATGCCGTACGACATCACGATGCGCCATCAACAGGCGCTCGAACCCAGCGCCTTGACCACGATCGGCGCCACGCTTCACGCCATCCAGGCAGCCATCACCGACTGTCGCAATGCCGGCAAGGACTTCGAAAGCGACCCCGCAGTGGTGTTGCTGGCGCGGCGGTTTGCTACCGTATGCGAGGCTGAGCCGGCTGATCTGGAGTTGCGACGTGCGTGTCTCGACGCGATCGCCGAGATCCGCCGGCACCCTGCGCTCAAGACGCTCGCCTATCGCGGCGTCGCCTATGACGAAGCGGCCAAGCGCGTGTTTCACTCCGAAGGCCGCGCTGCGATGCGCCGCCTGGCCGAGGCCCTGAGCCTTGCGGAAGGGACCTACGACGTCCGCTCCGACAAGGGCGGCCCGGCGGTCTCGGGCGACATCACGCTCCACGGTGAGGAGGTCTGGGTCCGCCTCTCGCTCGGACCCCTCGGCCCCGACCACGAGATCGCATACCGCAAGGTGAAGGGGCGCGGCGACCATATCGGCGACCGCAACCGCTGGGCCTCCGTCCGCGACCTTCTCGCACCCGACCGCTTCGCAGCGCGTCTGCAACGCGAACTCGGCCTCACCATTCCCGCGGCCGAGCCGTCGCGCCTATTCGCATGATCGGAGACCGCCATGCAGATCATAGCAACGCGAACCCGTGCGGCGGGGCACTATCCAGACTTTGCGTATCGTCTGTATATCCCGTTCGACCAGCTATCCCCCGAACGTCAGTCGCTCATATCCTACCGAACGAACTTCGGTCACGGCCGTGCCGGCGAGTGCCTCGCCCGTCTGAGCGAAGTCATTGCGCCGCTGTCGCACCTCGAACTGCGACCAGGCCCCGCCCGCTACAATGGGGGACGCGCGATTGATCTGGTCGCGCAGCGTATCGAAGCCATCATCGTTCGCAGACTCTATCCGGAGATCACAGCTGTTATCCTGCCGGTCCTGCTCCGGGTCCCGGCAAATCCCAACGACGCAGCGATCTACACCAGCGTCAGCGAACTCACCGGCCGCTACCAGGCGCTTGCCGCTCAAATCGACGAGCTGACCGCGGACGCGCTTGGCGTCGATCGGCGCGGGAAGCAGGCGGCATGACGGCTCCGGATCTCCGCCAGCCTCTCGGGATTTGGGCGCTGCCCGAGATCGCGATCACACCCGACATTATCGAGGCGCTGAAAGCAGGCGCCTGGGTCGTATTCAACCTGTCCGGCGGCAAGGATTCGACGGCCGCGATGGCGGCCGTCAATCTGTACCTCGACCTCATCGGCCATCCACGCCAGCGCCGCATGGCCATCCATGCCGATCTCGGACGTGCCGAATGGGATTCGACACCAGCGACAGTCGAGGCGATCGCCGCCGCCGGCGGCGTTCCGTTGACCGTCGTGCGCCGCGCGGCCGGAGACCTTGTCGATCGCTGGATCCAACGGTTCGAAAGCGGCAAGCGGCGCTACGAAGCCCTGGAGACCTACAACCTCATCGGGCCATGGTCCTCCGCTTCGCTCAAATTCTGTCAGAGCGAGATGAAGATCGCGACGATCGGCCCGGCCATCGCGCGCGCATTGCGCGGCGAGCACGTGATCTCGGTTGTCGGCATTCGCCGGGACGAAAGCCACAACCGCGCCCAAACCGCGGTCGCCAAGGCCGACACGCGTTTTGCCCCGCCAGGCAATCGCTATGGTACGGCCATGTCGCTCTGGCATCCGATCGTCGATTGGACCACGGTCGACGTCTTCCGCGCCCATGACATACTCGGCCTCTTGCTTCACGAAGCCTATTCGGTCTGGCGGGCCACCCGGCTGTCATGCCGCTACTGCATCTTCGCATCGCTGCACGATTTGCAGGCATCGGCCGCGGCCCCGCCCAATAGCGCCGTCTATCGCGAACTGGTCGGGATAGAAGCGCGTTCGACCTTTCCCTTCCAGCCTTCGCGCTGGCTCTCCGACGTCGCGCCGCACCTGCTTTCACGCGCTCTGCGCGCGGATATCGTCCGCGCCAAGGCCGACCAGGCCGAACGCCGGCGCATCGAGGCGGCGATGCCCTCCGGGCTACGCTATGTGAAAGGTTGGCCACCGCGCCTGCCGACCGCAGCCGAAGCGTCGGCCATCCTCGCTGCCCGCCGTCCGATTCTGCGTAGGCACGGGCTCGCCGAACGCTACCCGACCGAAAGCTCCATTATGGTGCGATTCGAGGAATTGATGGCAATCGGCGCCAGAAAGCGCCGAAAATGAGCCGGATTCGCGCCGCAGTGGGGGGTCTGACGATCACCGCCGATGTCGATCGGCAGGCGCCGCTTGGATGGCGCTTCTGGACGCTGGCCGGTTTTCCGGGCGATCCGGTTCAGCCCCGGCCCTATGGCGCAAGCCGCTGCATCCCTCTCGCCATGGTCGAGATCGATGGGTGCCAGCGCTGGCTATGCGCGATGGAGCTCGACGGCACATTCCAGCTCTTCACCGGCCACGAACTCTTCCCCTGCGCCGATCAGGCCGGCGCCGCACCCTTCGCCAGGGCGGTGATCGACAGTCACGCGGATCAGCTCCGTCTTCTATAGATTTCGAGGATCCCCGACATGGAAACGACCCGCAGCCAGCGATGGCGCGAGCGTCGCGCCTTTTGGGCGCGCGATCTCATAGTCATCGATCCCAAGGCCTATAGCGTCGAAGTGATCGATCATCACGTTGCGCGGGCCTTCATTGCCCGCCACCATTATCTGCCGAGCTATCCCGCCGCTCAGGTCGCCGTCGGCCTGTTCGGACGCGGCGCCACCCTCGAGGGCGTCGCCGTCTTCGCTGTCCCCGCGACCGACGCCGTCATCACACGCCATACCGGCTTCGATGAAGCGGCGCGCGGCTGCGTCCTCGCACGCCTCATTCTGACCGACAGCGTTCCGCAAAATGGCGAGAGCTTTTTCGTCAGCCGGGCCTTTCTTCACCTGCGCCGCGAGCGCCCGGGCATCGAGGCCGTAGTTTCGTATAGCGATCCCCAGGCCGGTCATATCGGCCGGATATATGGTGCGCTCAGCGGCGCGCACCGCGGCGTCACGAGGCCGAGAACCGTGCTGCGCGCCGGCGGCATCACAGTCTCCGGACGCACCTTGTCAAAGATCCGCCTGGGCGAGCGCGGCCACGAAGGCGCGGTCGACCAGCTCGTGCGCCTCGGCATGCCGCGTCCCGGCGTCGCCGAGGATCCAGCGGCATGGCTCTGGCGGCTGCAGCGCGAGCGTCATCTGATCCGCCATCGCCAGGCCGGGCTCTACACTTATTGCTTCGAACTCACCCGCGAGGCTCGCCGCCGCGGGCGCAGTTTGCCCCGCCTACCTTATCCGAAGGTGCTCCCGGCCGATCACCCAAGTTTGCCCCTTCATTTCTGAATGAGGATTTTTCCCATGGCTGACATCACCCAGCTTCCCACCATGACCAGCGAAGACGCCGAGAAGATCGGCTTCGCCGGCTTCAACCGCGTGCCGACGCTGCCCATCGACATTCCCGATGGCGGCTTCACGATCAGCGCCAAGACATCCGAGGGCAGGCGCATCACCTTCTATTTCGGTCCTCACCGCACGGGCGGTCCGGCCCGCTTCGTCGACGTCCAGTTTCACGATGCGGGCTGGACCGTGCCCAACGCCGACAACGGTCGATCTCCCGTCTTCGACGTCCTCACGATCGGCCACAAGGACCGCCGCGACTATGACAGCCGCAAGAGCGCGACCCTCGAAAAGCCCAGCATCCTCGTTGTGCTGATGGGGCAAGCGGACGACGAAACATAAGCCCGAGGCCGGGAACGCCATTCTTTGCCGCCTTGCCCGACCGGCGGCGTCTTACGCCGAGGTGAGAGAGGAGGGGGAAGTCCGGGGTTGAGCGATGGAAGCGCTCAAGTTCCGGAGTGGCCGATGACCAGCCTCATTCCCCACGGCATGCCGCTCCCGACCACCGCGGAGCGGGTGAACGACCTCTGTTCCCCCCACCGCCCGGATTATATCCGCGTTGCCGAGCCACCTCCGGTCGTTCTCGCTTATGGTATCGGCGTCGACAGTACCGCCCTGTTGATCGAGCTTGCCGCACGCGGCGAGGCCCCGGACCTTGTCCTGAGCGCCGATACCGGCTCCGAGAAGCCCGAGACCTACGAATATCAGACGATGATCGCCGCTTGGATGCGCGCGCGGGGCATCCGCTACGAAGTCGTCCGCTATATACCACAGCGCTTCAAGCACTGGCCGCCCTATTACTCGTTGCTGTCGAACATTCTCACGAACGCGACCTTGCCCAGCATCAGCCTTGGCCGCCATAGTTGCTCGCTCAAATGGAAGGTGGCCCCGCAGGACGCGTTCCTGAAAGCTTGGAAACCCGCGCAACAAGCCTGGGCGCGCGGCCAGAAGGTCGTTCGGCTGATCGGATATGATGCCTCGCCGGCCGACACACGCCGCTACGCCCACGCATCGACAATCGCGAACGCGCTCTTCGATTGCCGCTACCCGCTGCGGGATTGGGGCTGGACCCGCGACCAATGCGTCGAGCGGATCGAGGCCGAAGGTCTCCCCGTCCCGCCGAAATCCAGCTGCTTCTTCTGCGGCGCTATGCGCCCCGACGAAGTTCGGGCCCTCCCGACATGGTGCCTGCGCATCATTGTTCTGATCGAAGCCCGCGCAGCGCCCCGCCTGCGGACGGTCGAAGGACTCTGGCGCCGGTCGACGCGAACCCGGCCAGGCCGCATCACGGATTTCATCCGCGCCGAGCAGCTCCTCGCCGCCGACGAGATCGATGCGATCATTCGCGACGCGCCGACCGAGCTCGTCCGCTTTCAGGACGCTGCCGCGCTCGTTCCGATCAGCGAGCGACCCGCGATGTCGGAATGGCTCGATCAATTCAACGCTGGCTTGATGGAGGCGGCATGACCACCATGACTTACGACATAGTCAAGATCGCAGCGCTCAATGATCGCTGCCGACAAGGCCTCGACCGCAACGCCCGTATCGTCGTCACCCGGACCTGCCTCGGACGGATCGCACGTGGCGAGGGCCGAACTCTGGAGATAATCGCCCAGGCCAAGCTGATGGCGGCGGTGCGCAGCTACCAGTTCCGCACAGAGGATGGCCCGGAGCGCGACCGCGGCGAGTTCACCGTCGGCGCCGAGATCGTGCGCTTCAAGATCGATTATTATGATGTGGCGCTGGAATATGGGTCCGAGGACCCGGCGAACGCCGCGATCACGACCCGAGTCATGACGATCATGTTGCCCGAGGACGACTGACCGCATCCGAAAACCCGTCTCTCGCGCGCTCCCACGGCCCCTTTGGGCGTCACCTCACTCTTAGCTCCGGAGGAAATCATGGCCGATCGCGTTTCCGCGTCCATCGTTCTGGGCGGCACGATGTCCGCCGCTGACTATGCCGAGCTCACAGAGCTCATCGCCCTCGAGGGCCTGTCGATCGAATGGGACGGCGAGCCTTTCGAGCCAGAGCATCGCAACGTCGGGGAGCCGCTCAGCCTGTGCGCGCATGAAGTCGCCTTTGGCCGCTTCGAGGCGCTCGAGGCGTGGTGCCGCGAGAAGCGCATCGTCTATTCCCGGTGGTCCGGCTCCTACGCCGGCCAATGGGGCGGCGAGCGCGTCGTCTTCAGCGGTGACGGAGAGCCGGCCTGGTTCGCCGCCGATGAGGACGATTGCGTGATGATCGGCCGAGAAACCGCCGAGAAGCTCGGCTCGATGGAAGCCATCCGCGCCCATTTCGACGCTGCAGACGCCAAGGTGCCGCCGCTCGTCGTCGAGGGCTCACTCCCCGAACAGCCCGCCGCATAGCGTGGATCCACGCCCTGCCGCCGCCGCCGATAATCCAAGCAGGAGACCATCATGCGCCACATAACACCGGCAACCCACGAACATGGCCAGGCCATCGCAATTGCGGTTGAGCGATTGCGCGAAGCCCGTACACTCCTTCGACAGGCCGGGGCGAGGAACGCCGCGGCTGCGGCGGGCAAGGCGATCAGCAGCGCCGAAGGCGCGGCGCGCCATGTCGCGCACCGGATCCGGAGGACCTCGGAATGAGCCGCCACGAACTGAAGCCCAGGCCGGATCAGCCGGTGGTCATCAAAGTCGTGATCGGGTGGGATCGGCCGCTGCAGACTTTCTTCGCGCAGGTGTTCACCCCCACCGAGGCCGAGGACGAGGAAGGCGAGGCGACGATCTGGATTGGAACCGAGCCGGGCGAGCTGGCAACGCCCGAGGCCGCGCTCGCTATCGTCGCGCCCTATGCGATCATTCCCGACGACCTGTCCGGTCGGCTCCAGGGCGAAATGCAGGCGACGGTCGGGATCAAGGACGGAGAGCATCAGCAGGCCGCCAAGCGGCGAATATTCGGCTCGATCCACTAACTCAACGCAAGCGTCGGCCAGGTACGATCCCGTCGCCGCCGAAGGGGCGGACGCCGGAGCGGCGCTGATGCGCCTTGCTCGGCCGAACGGCCGAGGAGCTGAGTGGGAACGAGGAAGGTGTCTCGGACAAGGGGTTCGAGCGCATCATCCAGGAGAATTCCCATGAACATCGGCACCATTTCGCAGAACGCCAGCGGCACCTACGCCGGCAAGATTTCGACCCTGACCGTCGCGATGATCATCGCGCTGCGCACCGTCCAGTCGGCCAATCCGCGCGCGCCCAAGTTCGAAATCCTCGCGCTGTCCGCCGCCCGCCAATGGGTGCAGGTCGGCGCGCTGTTCGAACTGGCGTCCAACGCGACCGGCGAGACCTTCCTCAACGGCAAGATCGAGGATCCGAGCCTCGACAAGCCGCTCTACATCTCCGCCTTCCGCCAGGACGCCGGCTCGTACAACATCGTCTGGTCGCGCCCGACCCGTCGCCGCGACGCACCCACCGACGCGGTCGCGGCCGATGACGGCCTGCCGCCGCTCCCCGGCAGCGAGGAGGTCCCCGCCAACACCGGCGCCGGCACCGATGGCCTCGGCGCCAGCTCGGCGGAACCCGCCTTCGCCGGCTGACACCCGCTCCCCCCGCGTGCTTTCGGCCTCCAGCACGCGACCCTGCAGGGCTCGCTTCGCTCACGCGAAGCGGGCCCTGCCTGTTTTCGCCCGGCCGCCGGCCAGCGCCGCATGAAAGAGAAGGAGGGCGGGGCTGGGTGGTTCACGATGATCTTGGGAGATCCGGATATGTTCGACATCTTCGACCTCGGCGGCGCCCCAGCCAATGAGGACTGCGCGCAGATCGGCCACACCACCGATTTCCACCGTCTCAACCGCCTTGAGGTGGACGCCTATCGCGCCGCCATCCAGGCCCGCTACGGCCTTCCTCCGGACGGTTGCGCGCTGGTCGCCATCAAAAACGACCATGATTTCGGCAGCTATCGTACGCTCGGGCTGAAGGTCTGGACCGTCGCCCGTAACGATCCGGCCGTCATCGCCTATGGCGGGCAGGTAGAGGACGGCCTGTCGTCATGGATCGAGGCCGGATTCACGGCCCCCGTGCGATATGACGATGCCGAGGGTACGACCGACGGTCGCAACACCCTCAGCGACGTCGTCGTTGGGGCACTGATGACCACGCGGCCCAACCCGGACGGCAGTTTCGCCATCCCGGAGTTCGCCATTCTCCATGCCAATCTCACCGCCGCCTATCCCGATTGTGCGGCCGAGGCGCACGCGCGCCTCGAAGGCGTCTTCGCATGACCGCCACTATCAGCGCCGATCATGCGACGATCCGGGCACGCATCATCCAACCTGCGTCTTGGGTCCTCCGAAGCAACCCCGCCGGCTCTCCCGGCATCCAATCCGCGCATTGAGGGAAGCGGGCCATGTCAAACAGCTACACCAAAGCAGCCTTCGCAATCACCGTCACGGATGCCGAGGCCGTCATACTCCGCCTCGTCGTTCAAGCGGTAGACATCGTCGCGGATCCGAACCTTACGCTCTCGGAACTCGAGAGCCAATTTTTGACCATGGGTCCGGATTTTGCAGCCATCTTCCCTCGCACCGAGGACAGCCCTTTTGATGGACTCCTCGACATCTTCAGCGACATCAACCATCCGAGCCTCGACTTCGATCTTGACGTCGGCCCCTCCGACGGTTCGGGGCATGTCAGCTTGTATTTGAGCGGCGAGCAATTCGACGTCGAGACAGCCGCGCGATTGCTGCACCGCACGGCCAGATCGGCGCTCCCATTCGGATTCGAATATAGCTTCGACCATGACAAGCTTCGCTGTGGCGAGTTCGGCGGCGGCTATGCCGCCCTGACCGAGGCCGGCATCGAATATGGATCCACCTCGGACCTGCTCGCGCGATCGCTCGCCCGCGCGCGCGACGAAGGCGCTGACGGGCTCGTTTTTGCGATCCGCGACGCCGGCCATGGTCTCAGCTTCTGGAATAGCGAGCATGGCTTCGGCCGCCTGTCGCTCGCCACAGTCTTCAGCGAGGCCGAAGCCGCCGCTTTCGATGTCCCGCTCACCTCCGACTGGTCCGAATGGCTGGCCATGCCGGCGCCGTCCCGCCTCTGACGGAGATCAAACATGCGCTTTGTCATCGCATTCTATGAGCTCGATCGTCATTTCGGCGGACCCGAGGAAGGCGGATGGTGGTACGACGCGGGCACGCTTGCTCGCGTTTTCCGTGTCTGCACCTCCGAGACCATTGCCAACGCGCACGCTGCCCGCGCCAATAGCCTGCTCGCCCGCGTCCAGCGCCACCGGAGGGATGTTGGGTCCGTCCTCTATGACGGCGGTCGTTTCTCGGCCTGCGTCTTCGAGCGCACGGCACCGGAGGCGTTCCCCGCCGTTCGGCCCCGATACGAATAGGCGTATTGGCAAATTCGCCCCGACATGAGAGCATCACGCCATGAACACGATCCCGATCGACCATGACAGCACCCACGCGGCGATAGGCCGGCTGCTCGACATCGCCAGATCAGACACCGGCCAGTCGCGCCGCGTCGCCAATTTCCTGCTCGCATGGTGGAACGGGCCTGATAACGGCCATTTCGAGATCGCCGACCTCTTCGGCGTCGACAGCTCCATCGCGGCCGATATCACCACCGTCATCGGATTCCTCGGCCAACATCCCGGCGCCGTCTATATCGACAGCCTCGGCTATCGCGACGAGATCCAGGACATCGTCGCGCGTTGGCGCGATGTGGCGCCTGCCGCCGCGGACTGACGTTCCGATGCCCACAAGGTCGATCGTGGAAACAAGTCTCGGCAAGGTGTGGGTCACCCATTTCGACAATGGGGATGCGGCACTCTGGTGGCCCGATCGCGCCCGCGTCGGGCCTCCCGTCGTCGAATTGATCGACGGCCGCGCAGCCTGGAAGCCCAAGTTCAAGAACTGGATCGTCCCGGCGACCTATGCCGAGGACATCATCGCCGGGATCAGCGACCTGTAGGTAGCATCGGGACCCTGGCTGCGGTCACGGCACCAGCCCCGAAGGGACCAGATCTCGGAATATCCGCGATCCCTTTCCCTCGCACATTGCTGAAGCCCTGGCAGCGCGCCGCGCTGCCAGGGCCGACGCGCGCCATTCCCCAGCAACGATAGGAACGATCCCATGACCAAAAAAATCCCGGATATGCCCAAGCCCATTTCCTGATCGGCAACGCCCGGAGCTTCCTGAGCCCGATTGCCTCGCCGGCCGGCGATATCGAACGGCATATCGCCTTTCACCATCTCGCCATCTCGCTGGAGCTGGGACTGAAAGCCTGGCTCATTCAACACGGCCGAACCGACGACTGGACCCGTACAAAACTCGGTCATGATCTCGCAAAAGCGTCCGCCGAAGCCGGACGCTGCGGATTGGAGTTGGCTGCGGCGCCGACGAGGCTGATCGCCCTGGTCCATCCCTTTTTCATGAACGGCGGCTTCCACAGGTCGCCGCGGCCATCCTGGCCCGCCGAATTCCTCACCGAGGCGACCGAGGCGCTCGCGCTCCTGTTCGACCAGATCTGCGACGCCATCGAGGCCGATCGCTAGCGCAACTGGTCGCAACCGTCGCCTCCGCGGCGATCGCCTTCATCCAGAAGGATGTCGTGACATGCGCAATCTCTTTCCCTTTGGCGCGATTCCGCGCCTCCGCCGATCATGGCGATATCGGATCCGCCGAAACCGGGTCCGGCAACGCCGGTCCGGCTTCGAGCGATGCTATCGCCAAACGCTCGACGCACTGCCGGGCGATACCCGTACGATCTTCCTCGCCCATCTGCTCGACGGCACGCCCTATGACGATCTCGCGGCACGTCTTGGAATCCCGATTGCGGACATCGAGCAACACATCGCCAGCGCTCTGGTTACCCTCGACCGCGAACTCACCAGACGTTTTCCCGGCTACCATTATGTCCCGTCGCCGCCGAAGAGGCGGCCGCCGGAGCGGCGCTGACGCGCCTTACTCGGCCGAACGGCCGAGGAGCTGAGTGGGAACGAGGAAGGTGTCTCGGACAAGGGGTTCGAGCGCATCATCCAGGAGAAGTCCCATGAACATCGGCACCATTTCGCAGAACGCCAGCGGCACCTACGCCGGCAAGATTTCGACCCTGACCGTCGCGATGATCATCGCGCTGCGCACCGTCCAGTCGGCCAATCCGCGCGCGCCCAAGTTCGAAATCCTCGCGCTGTCCGCCGCCCGCCAGTGGGTGCAGGTCGGCGCGCTGTTCGAACTGGCGTCCAACGCGACCGGCGAGACGTTCCTCAACGGCAAGATCGAGGATCCGAGCCTCGACAAGCCGCTCTACATCTCCGCCTTCCGCCAGGACGACGGCTCCTACAACATCGTCTGGTCGCGCCCGACCCGTCGCCGTGACGCACCCACCGACTCGGTCGCGGCCGATGACGGCCTGCCGCCGCTCCCCGGCAGCGAGGAGGTCCCCGCCAACACCGGCGCCGGCACCGATGGCCTCGGCGAATCTTCGGCCAACGACGCTTTCACAGGCGGCGACCAGCCCTCCTCCGGGCGTCGCCAACGTCGCCAGCGCACGCCTGAGCCGGTCGAATGATCGCGCCTCTCCGCTTCACCCTCCCGCGCGTCTAGTCCCACGGCGCGCGGTCACCTGCAGGGCTCGCTTCGCTCTCCCGGCGAGGCGGGCCCTGCCTTTTCTTCGCTGCCCCCTGACCGGAGGACATGACATGCGCCTCGCTCTCGCTGATCTCTACGCACGCGCGCTGCGTGACCATGCGGCCCTCGAACGCTTCGCTGTCCGCCGCCAGCGGTTCCTCGAGGCGCTCGACTGGACCGCCCTGGGCGATCAATTTGCGCGCGAAACATCCATGGCCGACGACCATATTATGGGCGATCTCGCGGACGCTTGGCTCTATGTCTGCCATCTCGAAGAGCGCCTTGCGGCGGAAGCGCCAGGAGACGACCGCGGGCAGCCTATCGATCACTACCTCGTGATCGCATGCCCGTGGCGATAGGGCGTTCATGCCGGACCAGCGAGAACTTGCCATTCTTTCCAGAATGGCTATTTTATATAAATTGCGCCGCGCCGAGATGTCTGTGCGATTCTGGCTGTGGGGTCACAGCGATCGACACCAATGAGGCGGCCAGGAGACATGGACATGGCATCTGCTGAGCCCGAAAGGAACTTCGACCACTTCACCGCGGTCAAACTGACCGACGCCCATAACCGCCTCGGCCAGATCGTCGATGACTGCCAGCGCGAACCGGTGATCCTGCAAAAACATCAGCGGCCACGCGCTGCGATCGTCAGCATGGAGTTTCTGGAACATGCGCTGGAAGCCCTCCACGGCTATCGCGAGGTCATAACCCCTGAGACGATGACCGATGAGCAAAAGGCCCACCTTGAAGCTGCCCGGCCAAGCGCCGCAGAAATCGCCGCCGACAAGTGGGACGACGAACTCGACCCCGCTGCCGAGACGCGGCGACGTTCTGAACTACGTCTTCCTTTTCGCCCGTGAAGCGCAGGCGGGCCGCGACGAGGGCGTCAAGGCCCGCCCGGTAATGGTGATGGCCGTCGTCGGCCGCCGCGTCACCGTCATGCCGCTCACCACGAAAGGTGACGACAAACCAGCATCCTCGCTCGCCATCCCGGCGCCTGTCGCCTCGGCGATGGGGTTGGGTGGCAACACCGGCTCGAGCCTGGTCCCCGGCGAACTCAACGCCTTCGAATGGGTCGGCCATGATCTGCGACCGATCGACAAGACCGGTAGCTTCCTCTTCGGTCGTTGCACGCCGGGCTTCTTTGCCACCGCGCTGGATGCCTGCCTCCATATAAAGCCGCTCTCCAGAGATTGACGGGGCAAAGCCCCGTCGTTTGCGCAATCGCTTGGCCCCTTGCCGCTGCCACCAATTGCTCTGACGCAAGGGACGGCGCTGCTCCCGCCTATCGCCCAGGGTCTATCAGGATGGGCCATCCGGCATCGATGGGTCGCCACCGCGACCAACCTGTCGCCCAGGCGGTGCCGCGATCGCACTCGTGCCGCTCTCGGAACGCGCCTATCGCGCCCTTGGCATTGCCCGTGTACCTCTCTCCAGGCGGTGTCGCCAGACGTCGGCGGATGACCTCCGGCCTCACGCCAATGGGCAGGCGAACACGGATCGCGATGCCTGCGGGTTTCAGACCATCGCCCGGCACCACCGCTCAGGTTGGACGTCCAAGGCGCCTGATCTCCTGATTGGCCCACCGACCTCCCTTCGCCTTTCCTGTGACACCTGCGGCGAGACGGCGTCGCATCGCAACCCGCTTACGGTCGCCCGTGTTGCCGCTACGCGGCTGCCCGCGCCAGCTCCCTTACGCGGGTTCCCCTCCGCTTGCGCTCCAGTGCGATGCGACACCGCACGCCGCTCTTTCGGTGTCACCGGCGGGAAGGCCGTCGGACCAACCAAGGAGCACCGCCATGAACAACGTCAACATCACCGGCCGGGTCGCCAAGGATCCCGAAACCCGCGGCACCGTCACCACCCTCATCGTCGCCACCGACCGCGTCAAGCTCAAGGACGGCAAGACCTATGTCGACGAGGCCACCGGCTACACCGCCAAGGAGACCGAGTTTCACAAGGTCACCTGCTTCAATGGGCTCGGCAAAGGCGCCGCCACCCGTGAGAAGGGCAACGTCGTCGCGATCACCGGCCGGCTCCACTACTCGAGCTGGGAGGACCGCGACGGGGTCACTCGCTATGGCTGCGAAATCATCGCCGACAAGATCGATTTCTTCTGATCGATCGGGCGGCGCTCAGGCGCCGCCCCTATCGTCCGACGATCGGGCGCCGGTACAGCGTGTAGGCACCAGGAAACGCCGCTGTTCCCGCTGCCCACGCGTCCAAAGGTGCGACGGGCAGGCAAAGATGGAGCAGTTCGACCAGTTCGGTCCATATCGGATCATCTTGGGCAACGAGAAGGCAGCGCTCGCCATCCGCGGCGTCGATCGTAATCGCGACGAAAACCATGTCGTCGTCGCGCTTCGACACAGCGCTGGTGATGCCGGAGACCGCCGACCAGCCGATGAGGCGCTGCTCGCCATCAATCACCACCGAGATGCCATCTTCGGAGATCCCGGCGATATGCGTCGCGCCGTCCTCCCGATCATCACGCAAGCCTTCTGCCATCCTATTTTCCGCCGCTCGAGGGGGACAGCAGGTCCGCAACGCTTTCCGCAAAACCCTGCGCAAGCACGGCCTCGTCCCGGGTCAGCCGGATCTCACATGCCAGGCTTTCATCCAACAAGTGCTTGAGCCTCGCTGCGAGCGCGCGCGCCGCCTCGCGGATCATTTCCTCGTTCATAACTGACCTCGTGGCGCAGCGGTTTCGACAGGTGGTCTGTCCGAACGATCCCGGGCTCGGCCGCCATGGCACTTGTCGCGACTCCGACCATAACACAGACAGACCGAGGATTCGCTCCGGCATGCGAGCGGCGGTAACTGTGATCGACACTTTGGTACGAACCGTACCTCGATACGTATCTGCGACTTCTCACCTGACGGTCCCTTTGGGGGAATGCTCCAGCGTTTCCGACCAGAACAGCTAGAGCCGATTTGCTGTTAACCCGCCCGCAGCGCGGCCGGGGCAAATCGAATTCTCTCTCTAACATCTCGGTATCAGACAAGCTTCATCGCCATAGTCTGATGAGCCTCTGGCCTTTTGTGCAAGGATGCGCGGTTCCCCCAATTTTCATGGGCCCGTCACTTTCGCTTCGCTCCGCTTACGGACCCAAGAAAATCGGCTCCCCCACGCCCCGCTGCGCGGCGCGGGGACAAGCCCCGCGTCCCTGACAAAAGCCCGCCAGCTCATCCGATGTGATTTCATCTTTCATCCAATCCCGGATGAGAGATCGACTTGTTCGGAGGCTATGATGACTTCTTTCAACAACTTCGCCGATCTTGCCAGCCACATCGCGGCAGCGCGCGTGAACGAGGATCTGACCGAAACCTACGAGGGCGCGTTCATCGAGCATAGCGAGATGGCGAAGCTCAGCATCGTCGATGCGCCGGAAGCGCTCGACATGCCCGATCCGGAGCAGGTGCGGGCCGCTGTCGAGATGATGATGCAGACCATGTTCGACGTGCTGCGCGATACGCGCATGGAGCCGTTTGCAACTGACCTCGTCTGGGGTTTCGCCAACAGCTTCCACGTCGTCGCCAAGCGCATCGAAGGCCGCGAGGACGACGCTGCCAAGAAGCTGGGCGAACTCGCCCGCGCCTATGATCCGTCGGAGATCTACGCGACCGAGCTGGAGGACACCCAGCTCCTCTGTCAGACGCTGCAGGGATGCCGCGAGGCGATGGAGTGCATGCGCGACCATGCCGCCGAAATGTACCGCGTCGAGACCGGCAAGCCCTTCTCGCCGGTGCGTGGCAGCCGGGTGTCGAGCGCGCTCAACGCCTCTATGATCGACGCCCGCGATTATCTCGCCTCCCGCGCCCGGGAGCGTCGCGAGCAGTTCGCGCCCGAGGGTCCCGTCGTCGCCTTCTCCGGCGGTCAGGCCTGGGAGGATGGCGACCTGCTCTGGAACGGTCTCGACACCATCAAGGCCCGCATCCCCGAGATGATCCTCGCCACCACCGCACAGTCGAAAGGTTGCGATGCCGTCGCCCACGCTTGGGCAGCGTCGCGCGGTGTGAAGGTCATCCAGTTCCGCCTCGACCGCAGCCAGGGCAACCGGGCAGCCTTCGTCCGAAACGACCGCATCCTTGGTCTCAAGCCGGTCGAAGCGGTCATCTGCGAAGGCTCGGGCATCCAGATGAACCTCGCTCAGAAGCTGCGGCAAGCCGGGGTTCCGCTGCACATCGTCAAGCTTTCGCAGCAACGGATCGAACGGCGGGCGTGAGCCCTTCGGAGAGGCTCCGGCTCAGGCCGGGGCCTCTCCTCTCTTCTTGGGTTGGGAATGCGGCGCTCTGGGGCATCGAGCCCCGTCGCGCCGCGCGGCCTGACCGTTCCGGTCGGCTTCGCACCCATCGGGCGCGGCGTCTGCGCCGCGCCAAAAGGGGAGGGGGATCAAGCAAGCGGTTCAACGACGGAGGACAAGATGTCCATCGTGTTTCGCATCGCCACCGACGCCGACAATCACCAAGGTCCGGTCGCCGTCATCACCGCCCGCCAGCTAGCGGCCTTTCGAGCGTTCCTGCGCGCGGAGAGCATCCGTACCAACACCGTCCTGCTCGCCCCGGAGGCGGCCGACGACGCGTTCCTGTCCTACAGTTTCGAGGCACGCGTCTGCCCGCTGGCGCTCGCCAGCGTGACGCGCGTCTTCGACTTCGACACTGCGGTGATCAGCGTCGTCGAAGAGGCGCAGTTTCGTGTCCGCCGCGTCAGCATCCACCGCGACGAAGCCGCCGGCACGATCAACATGCGTGTCGCGCTCACGTCGGATCTCGGCGTCGAGCTCGACCTCGCTTCCGGCAACGCGTTCGCGCTGCTCGAAAGCCTCGGGCTTCATCCCGACAGCGTCGGTGAAATCACGATCGCCGCCATGCGCGAGCGTCTCGCCAATCCCGCCATAAAACGGCGTATCGCGGCCGAGGGCCTCGCCGACTATGTCGAACGGCTCGACCGGCTTCTCGCCACGGCCGATTCCGACGAAACCTCCCGCCTCGAATGGGCCTAGCTTCCCCAAGCTTCCCATGATGTCATGCGCCCCGCACCCGCCGCAAGGATGAGCGGTTCCCCCAATTTTGACCGTCGCCTCGCTACGCTCGCACACGGCAAAATCGGCTCCCCCGCTCCCCGCCGGGCGGCCGAACGCAAGCGTGCGGTCCTTGCCCCGGACGCGCCGCGCATGACCCGGCACCAGTCCCTTATGAATGGAGGATATGATGACCATCGAATCAACACGCTGCTGCGACGATGTCGCGCTCTGGCCCGACGGCAGCTGGGCCACTTTGGGCGACATCTCCAACGGCGACTATCATTGGAAAAGCGACGACTACGAGATCATCTCCTACCTCGAAACGGAGCGCCTCACCGCCCCCGGCGTTTATGAATGACGAGCCCACTGGGATGGGCCTGGCTCCACCGCGTTTCGTGATGGGTGACGGCCGGGACGGGGGCGTCGGTTCGCTGGCGACCCCTTTCGCCTTTGACGGGCAGATCGCCTGCCGCCGGTTACGCGATCAATCCCAATGCGCTAGTGATTGCGATGCGCACCAACCAGAGAGAGCAGCATGAGCGAAGACGAGATCGCATTTCGCGCGGCCATCAACCTGCTGAGGGACTCGGTCGAAAGCGGCCGGATGCCCTCGGGTGAGAAGTTGACGAGCGACAGTAGCGTGCTCCACCAACGCGCCGCCGAGCATCTCGAAACCCTTCTGCGCCAGAGCCTGGCGGCCGGGTAGCCGTCCCCACCCTCAGAGGAATAAAATCTCTCACAGACTTCCCAGGATGTCGTTGAGGGCGACGCCGCGTCAAGGATGAGCGGTGCCCCCAATTTTGCCGTGGCCTCCGCTCCGCTTCGCTCCACTCCAACCACGACAAAATCGGCACCCCCACTCCCCGCTTCGCGGCGCGGGCTGCGCCCGCGTCCCTGACCCGGCGCCACCCTCAACGACGGCCAATCCTCTGTCATTCAAGACAGCAGGAGGCTCACATGCAGATCACTTCGACCAACGCCGGATCCGACACCGCCGCTTACCTCGCCGCCGTCGCATGCGCCGAACGCCGCGCGCTCCACAGCTTCTTCGACCAGCATGTCATCGAGGACGAGGAAATCGGCTACATCACAATCGACGAAGGCGACTATGGCGCACTGCCGGCCCAGCTCATCGACCGGGTGGTCCACACGGTTCCCGGCAAGATGGACGACGAGATCTGAAACGACAGGGGAGGGGCCTCGCGCCTCTCCCCTTTTTTGCTGCCTGGGACTACGGGCATGAGGGGCATCGAGCCCCTCATGCCCGTGCCGCGACGAACGTCGCGGCGGGACCCTCAACCCGCCAGTCGCTTCTCGACTTCTTCGATTCCCAGCTTCCTGATCCGCTCGATCAGGCCGCCAAGTCGCTTGGCTTCGAGCGTCAGCAGCCCCGACTTGTCGACGGTCGCAATCGCCTGCTCTCGCTCTTTCTCCAGTAGCTTCTTTCGACGTTCTTCCAGCTTGCGCGCGTCCTCTTCGAGCGCCGCTCTTTCCTGTTCCAATGTGCGTGCCATAGGGGCCTCTTGGTTCACGCTGATCGGGCTATGAACGCTGACGTTATAGCCGCTGATCTGGTTGGCCGGAAGATGCAGTTGAGCTTGGCGGCTCGGCGGTCCTTCGGCCCGCCGACCGGGGCTCTATTCGCTAAGCCGCCGACGCCCCTTCGGGCCGCCGCCGACCAAGCTCACGGAGCCAACGCTGGCGCGTTGGCTCCGCCCGGTCGGGTAACGATCCCCTGCCGTCCGACGGTGGCCAGGGCCACCGTCGATGGGCGCGCTGGGTCTTCGCCCCAAGCGCGCTGGGATGGTATCGCTTCGCTCGCATCCTGCCCGGTCGAACCCGGAATCATTCGCCCGCCACCGGCATTCCAACGATGCTGAGGCATCGCCGGACCTTCGGCCGGTTCCGCCCGCAGGGCGGCTTTGAGCCCCGCCGGGCCCGGAAACGACCCTCGTCCAGAAACGCCAGCAGACGACCCAGGGTAGAGGATCAATCTCTGAGGATTGGGAGCACACCTTACGCACGAGCGTGCAGGGTGTTTACGTGCTTTTACAATCAGTTACCCGTCAAGTGACGTGTGGCACGTTGTGGGACAGGCTCCGGCCGAAACGAATATCGCCTAATTACAAAGGCTTGAGTGTGCCACAAGCGAACACGCGGTTTTGGCCTTCCCGGATTTTCTTGCCCCGTAGCCCGGCCCACGCTATAAGCAGGCCACTTTTTGAGACCCCGCCAGCCTCCCTGCTAGGAGGCTCGGTTTGACCACTGCTTTCAAGCACTGCACGGTCCGGCTCGATCGTGAGAAATATAATCGTGTTATCGCCATTGCGGCCGAGCGCGATTGTCGCCCCTCCGAACTGATCAGGAGCGCCCTCGACGCTTTCCTAACCTCGGCCGATCTCAACACTGCCAGCCAGCGCCGATTGGCGCGGATCAGCGAGTTCCAGCAACTCGCGCTCGACATCATCATCCGCGAGCAATTCCCCGAGTTCCGCGACCGGATCATCGCCGAAACCGACAAGCGCCTGGTGCAATATCATGGCGCGTAAGGACATCCGCTCCAACGGTCAGAACATCCCACTGACCCACCATTCCGCACGTGGCCGAGTCCATCGCAACTCGGGCAATTTCACCCGCGGCAGCCAGCTTCTCACCCATGAGATACTGATGTGGTTCTCGGGCGCCAAATTGCCCTTTGTCGTCTGGTTTTTCGTCTTCCTCGCGGCTTGGTTCATCATCCTGTCGATCAAACTGGACGAACATGGGTTCCAGCTCATCTGCATGAAGCTCTACGCGACGCTCTGGAACTGGGTCGATCTCAATCCCAACAAGCGTGTCAACGTCACGCTCCCGACCGGCGAAATCATGCGAACGATCATGCCCGTCGTCCCGCACATCCCTGAGGTTCAGCAGGCATGGTCCGTCGCCATCCGTGGCCTCCTCGGCTCCTTCCTCGTTTCGGTCTTTGTCGTCCTTCCGCTATCCCTCTGGTTCGTCGATATCTCGCGCCGGCGCGGCAAGCATATCCTTCAGGAGCGGCATGAGCGCGGGGCGATGCTGGTGACGCGTGACATCCTCTATTCGGAGGTCAGCCAGCACAATTTCGCGAAGTATGAAGAGGAAGCCCGGCAGCACTTCCCCGGCACGTCACCAGCCAAGGTCCTGCAGCTCCCATTCGCGGAGCGCAAAGCGGCCGGCATCCATCATCCCTACTCGCTCGCCGGCATTCCCTATCCGCACCGGATGGAGCAGTCCCACACGATGCTGATCGGGACCACCGGCTCGGGCAAGACCACCGAGCTGCGCAGCCTGGTCCGGCAGATGCGCGACCGCCAGGACAGCGCCGTCATCTTCGACCTGACCGGCGCCTATGTCGAAGCGTTCTACGACCCTGCACGCGATACGATCCTCAATCCCATGGACCTGCGATGCCCGGCCTGGTCGATCTTCAACGACTGCCGCACCCACAGCGAGTTCACCGCCGCGGCCGCCGCGCTGATCCCTTCCGATGGCGGGTCGTCCGAACCCTTCTGGGCGCTCGCCGCGCGGACCCTGTTCATCGAGATGTGCGTCCGTCTGCAGGAGCGCGGCCAGACCACCAATCTCGCATTGTCAGAGAATTTGATGACCGCCGATCTGAAGCGCGTCCACCGCTTCCTCGCCAACACCATCGCCGACCCGCTGACAGCCCCTGAAGCCGCCCGCATGGCGGAATCGATCCGCGCCGTGTTCAACACCAACGCGCAGGTTCTCCGCTTCCTGCCCGACGACGGCGAGCCCTTCTCGATCCGCGACTGGATCACCCGCGACAAGAAGCCGGGCAGCATCCTGTTCATCACCTCCAACTATGTCGATCTGGCGATGAACCGGGCGCTGCTGACGCTCTGGATGGACCTCTGCATAAACCGCCTCATGACCATGCCGCGCACCCGCTCGCTGCGCACCTGGTTCATGTTCGACGAGCTCGGCGCACTCCATAAACTGCCCGCGATCGAGAACGGCCTGCAGACCGCTCGCGCCTTCGGCGGCGCGATGATCCTTGGAATCCACAGCTTCGAAAAACTGGTCGAGGTCTACGGCGAACAGGGTGCTCGCAACCTGGCCTCGCTCGCCCGCTCCAAGCTGATCCTCGCCACCGCCGATCTCGACACCGCCGAGCAATGCGCGCGCTATATCGGCAACCGCGAAGTGCGCCAGATGGATGAGGCGTATAGCTATGGCTACAACAACACCCGCGATGCCTCGACCCTGACGCCCCGCAAGCAGGTCGAGCCCCTCGTTATCGCCGACGACATCACGAACCTGCCGTCGATGCACGGCTTCGTGAAATTCCCCGATGGCTTCCCTGCGGCCCCCATTTTGCTCGAATGGAAAGACTATCCCCAGGTCGCCGAGGGTTTCGTCCCGCGGCCCAATTTGCAGCCCGTCCGGTCCAGGCGCGGAGAGGAAGTCTTTGACGGGGAAGGCGGCGAAGCAGGCGGGCGTGATGGCGCGCAGCAGATCGTGGAAGAGGTGGTGGAAGTCACCAACGTCGCGAAGGAGATGGCGGCGCGGATCCTGTCCGATCCGGTCGAAGAGGAGAATCAGGAGACCGCTCGCCGGGCATCCCAGCGCAGCGACACGTCCGATGAACAATCGGCCCCGACCACCCACGCCGCCGACCAGGCGCAGGCGACGCGCGGCAATAGCGAGGAGCAGACGATGGCCCCGCGCGATCGTGATGATCGGCGCGCCGGCCGCGACGCCCAGCGCGCGCCACAGGTCGAGGATCAGACCCTCGTCGAACTGCGCCAGGCGTTCGCCCCCGGACGCGAGGACGACAGCATGGACATGGGGATCTAGCCCATGCTCTCGGTCGCCCCCGTCCGCTCCGCATCCGGCGCTGCGAACTACTTCGCCAAGGACGACTTCAAGGACAATTATTATACCGCCGACGGGTCTTCCGAAGTCAGCATGTGGGCGGGCGAGGGCGCCGATGCGCTCGGCCTGCAAGGCGAGGTATCAAAGGACGCCTTCGAAGGAATCCTGAACGGCATTCTCCCCGATGGCGAAGGGGTCGCCCAGGTCGAGAACCGGCGTGCTGGCGTGGACCTCACATTTTCCATGCCCAAGTCGGCATCGGTGATGGCCTATATCGCCGGCGACAAGCGGGTGCTCGACGCCAATATGACGGCCGTCCGCAAGACGATGGCATGGGTCGAGAAAAACCTCGCCGAAGGCCGCAAGGATGTCGAGGGCCGCAAGGTGCCGGTGCAGACCGGCAATCTCGTCTACGCGCTCTTCCAGCACGACACGAGCCGCGCGCTCGATCCCCAGGCGCATATCCATGCCGTCATCGCCAACCTCACGAAGATGCCCGACGGCAAATGGCAGGCGCTTCATGCCGACAAGATCTGGAGCAGCAACACCACGATCGGCTCGATCTATCACGCCTTTCTGCGGGATGGTCTGGAGAAGCTGGGCTACCAGATCGATGCCAAGGGCAAGCACGGCACCTTCGAGATTTCCGGGGTGCCAAAGGCGGTCCTCGAGGCGTTCAGCCAGCGCCGTGAGCAGATCCTCGAAAAGGCAGCCGAACTCGGGATCGTATCCCCCAAGGGACGCCTCGCGGTCACGGCGAACACGCGCGATCCCAAACTCAACGTCGAGGATCGCGACGGCCTGCAGAAGGGCTGGATCGACAAGGCGGCTGCGCTCGGATTCGACGGGAAGGGCCTGGTTGCCTCCGCCGTAGCGCGCGCGGGTCAATCGCTCGCCGACAGCAAGCTGGAACGGGGATTCCGCGCGGTCAGCGAAGCCATCAGCGGTGCGCGTGAAAAGATCGGGACCTTCCTTCGACCGCACGATCCGCTCGTCGACAGCGCGCTCGCTCGCGTGACCCAGTCGCCGGCCGAGGCGCGCACCCAACTCGCGGTCGCATCGGCCGTCCGGATCCTCTCGGAGCGCGAGGCCGCGTTCAACGTCAATCTCGTCGCGAAGACGGCGCTCGACCTCGGTCTGAAGGGCGTGACGATCGATACCGTCGAGCGTCGCGTTGCGCAGATGGTGGAGAACCGGCAGCTCATCCCGGGCGCCGTGCGCGACGGCGACAAGGGCATCCGCATGGTGACTACGCAGGAGGCGCTGCGCACCGAGGAGAGCATTCTGAAAGCGGTGGAGGCGGGTCGCGGCAAGGCGTCGGCCATTATCGCGGCCAACGATGCGCCGTCGCGACTGCAGGCTGCCGCTACACGCGATCTCAATCCTGGGCAGCTCGCCGCCGCGACGCTCATCGTTTCGTCGGCCGACCGCACCATTACCGTGCAGGGCGTCGCCGGCGCCGGCAAGTCGACCATGCTGCAGGCGGTCGCGCGTGTGGCCGAGGCGGAGGGCCGCGACGTCACCGGCCTTGCCTTCCAGAACAAGATGGTCGCGGACCTGGCCGCGGAAGCCGGCATCAAGAGCCAGACGATCGCATCATTCGTGCTGGCGAACGAGCGGTACATCAGCGAGCGCGACACCCCGCGCTACGACGCAGCCCGGGCGAAACTCGACGGCACCATGCTGGTCGTCGACGAGACGTCGATGGTCTCGTCGGGCGACATGCTCAAGCTGCAACAGATCGCGCAAGCGCTGGGCGTGGACAAGCTGGTCCTGGTCGGCGATCGCCAGCAGCTCTCGTCGATCGACGCCGGCAAGTCCTTCGCCATGATCCAGGCGGGCGGCGGCACGATGGCGCGGATGGACGAAAATATCCGTCAGCGCACCGACACGCTGCGCACCGTCGCTGCCCTCGCTAACATAGGTAAGGCCGGCGAGGCGATGAAGGTTCTTGGGCGTAATGTCGTCGAAAGCGCGAACCCAGCAGAAGCCGCCGCCGAGATGTGGCTCGGCCTGTCGGGCGACGATCGCGAAGCCACCGCCGTCTTCGCCTCGGGCCGGGCCTCGAGGGCGGTCATCAATCAACGGATTCAAGAGGGACTGGCGGCCGAGGGCAGCGTGACGGGGGAGGGCATCCACCTCACCGTCTATGAGCGGGTCAACATGACCCGCGAGGAACTGCGCTACGCGTCGAGCTACCGACAGGGCCAGACGCTCGACGTCGGCCGCGGCGGCGCTCAGGACGTCGGCCTTGAGCAGGGTCGCTACGACATCACCAAAGTGCTGCCCAACGGCAGGGTCGAACTGAGCGACGGCCGAAGGAAGGTCCGTTTCGATCCGCAAAAGCTGTCGCCGACCGAAAAGCGCGACCGGCTCGAGCTCACCGAGAAAAAGGATCTCCACCTCCGCGAGGGCGACCGCATCCGCTGGACCGCCAATGACAAGGACCGCAGCTTGCACAATGCCGCACTCGCCCGCGTGCTTACCATCGACGCGAACGGCGTCACCGTCGAGACGGCGGGTAAAGAGCGGCTCACCCTCGACTTGGGCGATCCGATGCTGTCGCGCCTCGACCTCGCTTACTCGCTCAACATGCACATGGCGCAGGGGATCACCACCGACAAGGCGATTACCGTCATGTCCAGCCATGAGAGGAATCTGTCGAACCAGCGCCTGTTCAACGTCGGTGTCACCCGCGTGCGCGATGAACTCACGATGGTGGTCGACGACAAGGAAAAACTGGAGCGTCAGCTCGACCTGAACCCCGGCAACAAGACCTCCGCGCTCGAAACGCTCGGCCGCCTCGATATCGATGGCAAGAAAGGACCCAGGCAGCCGGAGAAATTCGACCCCGGTCCGATCGACGGCATCGACCTGTCGGATCTGCCGCCCATGCCCACCGATCTTCCGCCCGTTCCCGACGGTGCCGCCAAGCCTGCGGAGCCAGCGAAGGTCGCCGATCTCAAGGCCCCCCCGGATCTCAAGCCCGACCGCGGCGACGTGCTGCCGCCGCTGCCAGAGCGCAGTCTGGGCCTCGATTTGTAAGTGCATAGCCGCCGGCATGGTGCCGGGGGCAATTTAGGGAGACTGACTATGGCTGGTTGGGATTTCGAGGAAGCAGGCAAGTTCGGCAGCGAACGCGCCGCTGAGGATTATGCCAAGCGCAACAACATCGATTTGCGCGACATTCGCACCCGCCGGAAGGGTGAACAGGTCGAACTGGAGATCCGTCGCTCCGCGCTCGATGGCCACTCGCTGCGTGACAGCGGCGAGGGCCGCCGCGACGGTTGGACCTGAGCAGGAAGGGGAGGTGGTGGTGAATGCTCTACACAACCATCCGGATCTCCGCACCAGCCCGACCCACAATTCCCGGCGTCCTTGCGACCGTCGGCCATTTGCACGAGCCGATTCCCGTCGACCTGTACCGCGTTGCATGAGGAAAATTTACGGATGAAAACCTGCGTCCTCGCTCTCGCCATAGCTGCGGTCCTCGCCTCGCCCGCAACCGTGCAAAAACTCGGCAAGGGAGGCAGCGGCGTTGACGAGAATTCGGAGCTGTCGCAGTGCAGCCTGTCGCTCGGCATCGTCGCTCTCGTCGAAGATCGCAGCGTCGCCGGTGTTGAAGAGCAGCTTCCCCCTGGCATGCGGCCACTTGTCTGGTCGGCGACCCGCTCAACACCAATTCCCCTCTGCTGATGAGCGCGGCTGCCGTGTCCATCATCGCCCAGCTCTGGCTTTGCATCGAACCTGGCGCACGCCGGGCCAGTCGTTTTGGCAATCCCGTGTCAGCATAGGGACGCATGAAAGGCATGGCCTATGGACACCCGGCATGATCTTTTCGGCGAGGAGCAGCCACCGCTTGAGGCGGATGCTCCCGTTGAAGCGTAGCCTTTCCCGCTGGCCGTACCATGTGGATTTCGCAATCGCAGAAATGCGCCATGCCAGCGCCTCGTCCACCGCCCGATGAAGTGCGACGGCAAATTGCTCAATTCGCACGGCCGATCGCTCCTCCACTGCGTCCTGTCGTGCTTCGACGGGGCGTCGGCCGAGGACGTGATGCAGCAAGCGGAGGCGGCGGAATGACGGGAAAAACGCTTCGCGTCGCCGGCGTGATCCAGCCCAGCCCGCGCGGGCCAGTGCTTCGTGTCGCAGACGGCACCCGCTGGCGGCTGATTGCTGGAGATACGATCGATCATATGCTCGGCCGGTGCATCACGGTCGAGGGCATCCGCCAGGGCGGCGCGATCGACGCCTATTATCTCGCACCCGTATCCGAGGCTTCCCGATGCTGACCCGTACCAACGCGTCTCCACAACGTCGAGCCGCTCGCCCCTATTATGGGCATCAGGTCGGCCATTGGCCAAAGCATCGAGTATCGAGCCTTGCCGATGTGCCGGCGGGGGATGGTGCTGCTCCGCTCGCCGCTCGACTGGAACGGCCCGAAGCGCCTGCGCGACCTCGGATTAACCGCCTACGGTATCACCAGGTTGCCGCTGGTCGCTGCCTTCACGTTTGCTCCACCCTTCCCCCCGCAACTTCGTGCACTTCTTTTCGGTACTGCTCTTCGTCACCGGGACGCTGCTCGTGGTGGACGGGATCCTTGGCCTAAGAGCCGGACTCGATCGAACTGGACGCGTGTCCTCTCGGGGAAGGTCACATATGTCATTGCGAGATTGAAAATGGCAGCCGGCACGCGTGCTTTGATGCTGCTCGCGATGGGATTGGCGCTTTGAGAGGAGTCTCGCTCCGCGCCTTGTTCCGCGCGCCACATCAGTGTCGGTGCGCCGTGGGGAAACCGTTTATGTACCTGCTCCAAGTGTCTAAAAGTCGCTCGTGCAGGCAGGCGCAGAGAGAAGGGGATCGGTGCGCGTCACCACCAAGCGCCTAGGGCGCGCGTTACGCTGTTCGGACCCCGGCAATAGCTGTCGCACGCTGTCAAATCATTCGGGGCGGCCTGATCCACCGCCACTATCAACGGCAAGCGTGTCGACCATTCCAGTCGCGGAGTACGGCGCGAGACAGCCTACACGATTACATTCAAAGTGGGCAGGCGCGGGGCGGTACGGATCGACGATCACGCACATGCCACCCACACGGTTTACGACGCGGTTATCAAGCGTTCATTGTGTCCCCGGCCGGGTCGGTGTTGTGCGCCTCGTTGCCGCAGCAACCCGCGATCTGGCCCTTAAGCTGGATAGGTGGGCACGGAATGGCGCCATAAGAACAGAAAACACAACAATCGCCGGCCTTGGGCCGCAGGAGCGCGCCGCAGCCGGCGCAGTCATAGAAATACACGCAGGCGTCGGTCGGCATGGACTCGGTCTTCACGAACCCGCAATGCGGGCAAGTAAGCGTCGATTGGAGTTGGGGGTGGCGTTCAGTCATAGGAATGGCCCAATCATACCCGAACTCAGCCCAATAAGGGGAGAAGTAATTGCCCACCCCCTTTTCACAACCGCACTGTCAGAACCGTTTTCACGCTATCTCGGGCGGCACCGCAAGAACGATCCTGAGTCAAATACGGAACAGATAGAGGCCCGCTTGCGCGGGACAACCTTTCATCAGCTCATCAGCCGATTTTCGGAAGGGCTGAGCAATTACGGGGAGAAAGCTCAGCCTACGGCTACGCAGACATGGTCGAACCAACGAGCGATCGTTGATTGCTCCATTCGCCAGATAAAAAGCGCACAGCCCGTGAAACCGTGCGCTCCCGCGGCCAGCTCAGGTGGGCGGCAGACCGTCTTTATTAATTGCAGACCCATGCCCTATTACCCTGAGTGACGCAAAAATGCGCTCATCTTCCCCGTTCGAGCGCTGCGCTCGAACGCAAGTATCGAAAAACTTGAGCCACCGCGCTGCTATTTCACACTTGGCCACAAACCGCTCATCCGCTTTTGGGCCAGTCCTGGGAGTTTCACAGCCTTGGCTGCTGCAAGGTTAGGCGGTTTCGATCCCACCTGCACCAGCGCGACCATACCCATCGAGTAATGCGGCTTGCACTTGAAGCCATATACGCCGGCCTTGTCGAACTTGACGACAACCTCCTGGTTGATTTTCCCCGCGATCAATGGCGCGCCAGCAGGGAGAATCTCAGGAATCGACTCAGCGTTGTGACTCTTATCTGTAGGAACGAATTTCACTGTGTCGCCTACGGCGACTTTCACGAAAGCTGGCTCGAATACCATCATGCCACCGGCACCCTGGTTTTTCATATGGACCACCACTTCCTTGGCAGAAGCCGTCGAGCTCGCCGTAAAGCCCATCGCCCCTACGATCAGACCAGTGAGAAGCTTCGTTTTGATATCAAACATGACAATCCTCTCCCGCTGCGGCACCATCGGCTGCGCAGTTCTTGATCGTTCCTTATGAGCCGATCGATGGCCTACTCGGCAATTGGCCTTTGGTACAATGGCGCTGCTGGACGCCACGTGGGACAAGCCATTCTCAATCTCAGAATACGCGCCGTCGAGACGTGAACATGCCAGGAGGGTTTTATGCTGCACCAAGCCATTGAAAAACTGAATGCCAGTGTCGCTTTGCGTTCGAAATACGACAATTTCATTGGCGGCCAGTGGGTGGCCCCGGTCGGGGGCGAGTATTTCGACAACCCCTCCCCCATTACCGGCAAGAAGGTTTGCTCGATAGCTCGATCAAGAGCCGAGGACATTGAGTTGGCCCTCGATGCTGCGCACGCTGCGAAGGACAAATGGGGACGGACGTCAGTAGCCGAACGGGCCCTCATCATGAACCGGATCGCAGATCGCATGGAGTCGAAGCTCGATCTGCTTGCCCTCGTCGAGACTATCGACAACGGTAAGCCGATCCGTGAAACAACCGCTGCGGACCTGCCTCTCGCAATCGATCATATGCGCTATTATGCAGGCTGCATCCGCGCGCAGGAAGGTGCGCTTTCTGAGATCGACGACGACACTGTTGCCTATCATTTCCACGAACCTCTGGGCGTGGTCGGACAGATCATTCCGTGGAATTTTCCACTTCTGATGGCGATCTGGAAGCTCGCGCCGGCAATCGCTGCAGGCAACTGCGTTGTTCTCAAGCCGGCCGAGCAGACTCCGATGTCGATCATGGTGCTGATGGACGTGATCGGCGATCTGCTTCCCCCCGGCGTGATCAATGTGGTCAACGGTTTCGGTATCGAAGCCGGCAAGCCCTTGGCGCAGAACAAGCGAATCGCAAAAATCGCCTTCACGGGGGAGACAACCACCGGCCGCCTCATCATGCAATATGCCACCGAGAATCTCATTCCGGTAACGCTCGAACTCGGTGGCAAGAGCCCAAACATTTTCTTCGCGGATGTGATGGCGGAAGATGATGATTTTCTCGACAAGGCGGTCGAAGGCTTCACCATGTTCGCCCTCAATCAGGGGGAAGTCTGCACCTGCCCCAGTCGCGCGCTGATCCATGAGTCGATCTATGACCGCTTCATGGAGAAGGCGATCGCACGGGTCCAGGCGATCCGTCAGGGCAGTCCGCTCGACGCGACAACGATGATCGGCGCTCAGGCGTCGAACGACCAGCTTGAGAAGATTTTGTCCTATATCGATATCGGTCGAGGTGAAGGGGCCAAAGTTTTGACCGGCGGTGGGCGCAGCGCCCTTGATGGGGAGCTTGCTGACGGCTTCTACGTCCAGCCAACGATCCTCGAAGGCCACAACAAGATGCGCGTCTTCCAAGAGGAAATTTTCGGTCCGGTCGTGGCTGTGACGACGTTCAAGGACGACGCCGATGCACTCGCGATCGCCAACGACACGCTCTACGGCCTTGGTTCGGGCGTGTGGACGCGGGACGGGACACGCGCTTACCGGATGGGCCGCGGTATCAAGGCTGGTCGCGTCTGGACGAACTGCTATCATGCTTATCCCGCTCATGCGGCATTTGGCGGGTACAAGCAGTCGGGTATCGGTCGCGAAACACACAAGATGATGCTCGACCATTATCAGCAGACCAAAAATCTCCTCGTCAGCTACAGCCCTAAAGCGTTGGGTTTCTTTTGATATGCGCGCGTCGCGCTGAATGACGACTCGGCGCCAATGAGTTACCCCCCCTGGGCGGCGGATCGCTTATCCGCCGCCCGCCCTTTTAGGAGGCGGTCGTGGACGTTCCGGCAAGAGTCTCGATCACTGAAGAAGCCGACGTAATGGTGAAGCGCCTGGCGCAAAAGCACGGCCCGCTGATGTTCCACCAGTCGGGTGGATGCTGTGACGGCTCCGCGCCTATGTGTTACCCCGCTGGCGAGTTCCGCGTTGGTGGGCAAGATGTTCTCCTTGGACACATATCAGATGCGATTCCGGTGTGGATGGGCGCAGCACAATTTGAGTTCTGGCGGCATACGCAGCTCACAATTGATGTCGTTCCAGGCCGTGGCGCCGGCTTCTCCCTGGAGGGTCCCGAGGGGGTGCGGTTCATTGTGCGCAGTCGGGTATTCAGCGATGAAGAGGCCGCTGTTCTCGATAGCGCACCATCTCCTTTGCTTGGCTCCGCCCATCCCTCCGCGACCGAATGACCTCGATCGGCATATGAACGATCCGAGGATGACGAAGGCTTCCGGGCATGGCAAGGTGTTGCTGTGCACGACGTGAAAAACCGAAAACACCTTGTCGAAGGCGCTGTTCGAGTCGCCACCGCCCGGCTCGACGATACCGAGCAGGCCGTGCGGTCGATTTTGGGTCAGCTTGAGTGGCCCGATCTGGCCGGTGCGGTGATGTTCTGTTCGACTCGGTACGACTTGGCCGCCGTCTCTGCGGCCCTCCGCGAATGCACCCAAGACATTCCCATCATTGGCTGCACGTCCGCCGCGGAATTGACGGCCGATGGCCCCGACCGAGGCACATTAACGGCAATTGGATTTCCGAAGGCCGATTTCAGTTTCACAACCGCATTTATCGACGGCCTCGACCACTTTGATGGTGCCGCCGCTCAACAAGAAGTCCGGACGGCTGCAGCGAAGGCCATTGAGACCTCGCGTCGCTTGGGAGGGAAGTTGAATCATGCTGCTTTGATTCTGATGGATGGGCTTTCACACCGGGACGAAATCATCACGGTGACAGTCCAGGACGCACTAGGCAGCATTCCCATGGTCGGAGGGCTGTCAGGCGATCGGATTGCCTTTAAGGATCCGTTCGTTTTTCACGACGGCGCATTTCGGAGCAATTGCGCGGTGGTGGGCATCATTTCGACAGTGCGACCGTTAAAAGTCTTTCGAGCCCAATATTATGTGCCGCGGGACGAAAAAATGGTGATCACACGTGCGGATGTCGGTGATCGGATTGCATTCGAACTCAACGCGGAGCCAGCGGCGCTCGAATATGCCCGTCTGGCGGGCGTATCCGTCACGGAACTGGGGCCCGAAGTGTTCGCAGCCCATCCCCCCATGGTGCGGGCGGGCGGGGAATATTATGCACGATCAATCCAATGCGCTAATCCGGATAATAGCCTGACCTTCTACTGTGCTATAGATGAGGGTATCGTGATGACCTTGGGCGAGAGCGCCGATATTGTTCCTTCACTCGAGCGCTTGTTCAGCGGCTTGAGCGACAACACATCGGGCATCGATAAGATCATCGGGTTCGATTGCGCTTTGAACTCCGTAGAGGTTGCACAGCGCCAGCTGACGTTCGGGGTATCGCGGGTGTTTTCGCAATGGGGTGTTGTGGGATTTAGTTCCTATGGCGAACAATTTGGCTCGCTGCATGTCAACCAAACACTCACTGGCCTGGCGATTGGGAAATGACAAAAGCGATTATAAGCGCAGCCGGGCACCGCAGCGACTCGCTCGAGTACGAAGTCGATAAGCTGCGCCGAATCAATGCTGCACTGATTAACCGCGTCGAACGCGCAACCGACCTTCAAGGCAACGCCTTCTCTCTGTTCGAGACTGCGATCGCACTCGAGACCAAGGTCCGGGAGCGCACTAACGAGCTCGAACGGATATTGGGCGAACTGGCGGCCGCGAGTGCGTCGGCTCTCCAGGCGAAGTCAGTTGCTGAAGACGCGCAGCAGCGCTTGCGCGACGCCATAGATACGATCAATGAGGGGTTCGCACTGTTCGATCAGGATGATCGGCTCGCTTTGTTCAATCAAACTTATCTAGGTCTTTGGCCGAGTATCGCCGAGCGAATTCACGTTGGCATGGGCTTTGCCGAGATAGCCCATATGATCGTCGAGGATGGCACAACTTTGGGCGTGATGATTGCTCCTGACAGGTGGGTCTCGGAACGATCGCGCCAACATGCTGTCGCTGTCGGTGGGCATGTGCATGCTCTGGCCGACGGTCGATGGATCCAGATCAACGAGCGCCGAACGAGCGATGGAGGCATTGTCTGTCTCTACACTGACATCACGGAGGTAAAGGCCGAGGACGCCCGCCAACGTGCCCAAGAACTGGCCGAGAAGTCGATGCTGCTTCAGGCAGCGCTCGACAACATCCCACAAGCTGTATGCGTCTTCGGTCCAAACGGCGATCTCGTTGCTTGGAACGGATCGCTGCGCGCACTTTTCGAGCTTCCCGCGGACGTGGAGGACAGCATTGCGACGCATCGTCGCTTCCTCAGATTCTGGAGCACCCGGAAGGCAGAGATCGGCGATACGGACTGTGTCCGGTGGTTGCGCGAAGGCGAAAGCGAATGCATCGCTCAGCGATCCTGGGCTGACGGTCGTAGCTTGGAGATTCGCCGCGCCAGAATGCCTGATGGCGGTCTCATGATCACTTTCAGCGACATCAGCGCAAGCCGCCGCGCCGCAGCAGTTTTACAAGAGGCCAACGATACGCTGGAGAGGCGAGTGACAGAGCGAACGGCCGAAATGGCGGCCGTCAATTCCAAACTTCAGCGTGAGATCACCGAACGTTTGAATATCGAAGGAGCGCTGCGCGAGGCAAAAGGACTGGCAGAACAGGCGAATCTGTCCAAAACTCGTTTTCTTGCGGCCGCTAGTCATGATCTCTTGCAGCCACTCAACGCAGCGCGCCTTTTCGTCTCCGCCCTGGAAGATCGCAAGCTGGCGCCGGCATCACGCTCCCTGGTCGGCCAGACCAGTTCCGCGCTAGAATCCGTTGAATACCTTCTTGAGGCGCTTATGGAGATTTCAAAGCTCGATGCGGGGGCCGTGGTCCCTGAACTACGAGAGTTTCCAGTCGGTGATCTTTTGCGAAACATCAAGGCGGAGTTTCTTCCCGTAGCGCGTGCAGAAGGCCTGGAACTGCGTGTTTCTGACTGCGGAACCTGGGTACGATCGGACGCACGGTTGCTCAGGCGCGTGCTCCAGAACTTTGTTTCGAATGCCATAAAATATACCAAGACCGGGTCAGTAAGTGTTGACTGGACCATCCGCGGCAATGTGATCCGATTGTCGGTAACGGACACTGGACCGGGAATCCCCGCAGAACATCACGCGGCTGTTTTCCAGGAATTCTTCAGATTGGAAGATGGAGAAGCGCACAGGGGGATGGGCCTCGGTCTCGCGATCGTGCATCGGGCAAGCCGTATGCTGGACCACCCGGTCCATCTCGAATCCAAGTTGGGCGTGGGATCAACATTTTGAATTGATCTCCCGGCTACCGAAGCCCAAGTAAAAGGCGCAGCGCCGTCGGCAACAGTTACACGCAGGAGCTTAGCTGCGCTCAGGATTCTCGTAATCGACAACGATGCCAGTATCTTAAGTGCGATGACGGCCTTGCTCTCAGGCTGGGGCTGCGAAGTGGTTACGGCCCGTGGTGCCGATGACGCTGTCTCGCATATTAGGTCGCACGACGCGATCCTCCCGCACATCATTCTTGCCGACTATCATCTCGATTGCGATGCGCTTGGAGACGACGCAGTTCGTCTGTTCCGTACCGAAGCGAACGCTCAAATTCCGGCAATCATCATAACCGCTGACCGGTCTCCCGAACTACGGCAGCATCTTACGCGCAACGGCTTCCACGTCCTCACAAAGCCACTTAAACCAGCACCTCTTCGAGCCCTGCTGAGCAGGACGGTCGAAGATCTTCACCTGCCCTAATGCTGGTCTTTTTGGGGACGAGAAGAAACGTCCTCAAAATGAACGCGAGTTGCCAGTAACACAGCCTGTGTTCGGCTATATACGTTGAGCTTGTTTAATATTGCTGACACGTGTGCCTTTACGGTTGTGATAGACACATCAAGCTCGAATGCTATTTGCTTGTTTAGCTTGCCGGCTACAACAAAGCCTAGAACAACCTTCTGTTGGGGCGTCAAAGTGTCGATACGCTGCATGATATCGACTTCTGCCGGTCCGGCCGGCGTGCCAGCATCACTCCAGTCTTCGGGGAAAAAAATCTCGCCTGCGGAAATTCTTCGTATGGCGTCAACGATTGCACTGCGGCGTAACGATTTTGGAATGAAGCCCGAAGCCCCGGCTGCCAGCGCATTCCGCGCAACGCCATATTCCTGTGATGCTGATACGATCGCCACCGGCACTGTGGGATAGCTTGCGCGCAATCGTTCGAGACCGGCCATGCCATTCATGCCAGGCATGTGAAGGTCGAGCAGCACCAAATCAAGACTGCCCTCGCGTTCAATAACCGCCACAACCTCTTCGAGGCTAGCAGCCTCGAAGAGCTCGAAGCTGTCAAAAGCACCGGATATGACTGTACGAAGCCCATCCCGGACAAGCGAGTGATCGTCCGCGATCAGGATGCGTTCCAACTCCATCTCCTCTCCAGCCAAAGTCCGCTGGACACCTCGGCCGGATTGCTGGGCGAGATGATGCGGAACCCTGCCTGAGCCCGTCAGTTCTTGGGGAGCTTGAATACCCACAATGATCCACCTTGATTAATATGTTGAACGGCCTTCGCGACTTCGCCGCCCCACAGCGGAACAGCGCCGCCCCAGCCCGACATCACGGCAACAAATTGTTCCCCGTCCTGCTCCCAGGTGATAGGCGATCCCACGACACCAGATCCGGTGTTGAACTTCCAGAGTTCCTTACCCGTCTTCGCATCGAATGCTTTGAGATAGCCCTCGGGTGTGCCAGTGAAAACCAGGTTGCCAGCGGTTGTAAGCACGCCGCCCCATAGCGGCGCCTTGTTCTTATACTCCCAGACTATCTTGCCCGTAGCCGGGTCGACTGCGCGCAAGGCACCGATATAGTCTGGATAAAGTGGCTTGATGGTGAAACCCGCGCCCATATAGGCGGCACCCTTCTTGTATGCCACCGGTTCGTTCCAGATATCCATGCCCCATTCATTTGCGGGCACATAGAAGAAACCTGTCTGCTGGCTATATGCCATCGGCATCCAGTTTTTCGCGCCGAGGAATGCGGGTGCCGAAAAAACCGATGTTCCCTTTTCGGCCGTGGGGGGACCAGGCCGATTGGCGTCAACATAAATTGGACGCCCCTTGCTATTATAGCCTGTGGCCCAAGTAATCTTAGAGACAAAAGGCGTCGCGGAGAGAAACTTACCGTTGGTCCGGTCCAGAACGAAAAAGAACCCGTTGCGATCCGCCTTGGCGCCAAGCTTCATGTCCTTCCCCTTCCATTTCGCGTTAAAGGGGATAAGTTCATTGACGCCGTCAAAATCCCAGCCGTCATGTGGCGTTGTTTGATAATGCCATTTGATCACCCCGGTATCTGGATCCAGAGCTAGTGTTGATGATGTGTACAGATTGTCGCCTGGACGGAGATGGCTGTTCCAAGGCGCGGGATTGCCGGTTCCCATGTAAATGAGATTGGTTTCCGGATCGTATGTGCCGCCCAGCCAAGTGGCGCCGCCGCCTGTCTTCCACGTATCGCCAGGCCAAGATGCATTGACCGTGCCGGTAATGCCATTGTCCTTCCCGTTGAGGGTGCCCATGTTCCCCTCGATCGTAGGACGCGACCAGATCAACTCTCCCGTGTTGACATCGCGTGCTTCTATTGCGCCGACAATGCCAAACTCGCCGCCGGAATTGCCGGTAATGACCTTGCCCTTGACGATCATCGGGGCGGCCGTGAAGCTAAATCCCGCCGCGTAGTCGGCAATCTTCTTGTTCCAGATCACTTTACCAGTCTTGCGGTTCAAAGCGACCAATCGCGCGTCCAAAGTGCCGAAAATAATCTTGTCGCCATAGATTGCGGCTCCCCGATTAACGACGTCGCAGCATGGCATGATTCCGTCGGGCAAACGCGCAGTATATTCCCACTTTTCCTCGCCGGTCCGCGCATCGAACGCAAATAGCCGCGAATAGCTTCCGGTCACGTAGATTGTGCCGTCATAAACGAGAGGCTGTGCCTCTTGACCACGCTGTTTTTCGCCTCCAAGCGAAGCGGAGAACGCCGGAACTAGACTTTTGACATTAGATGCGTCTATGGCGGTTAGCGGACTGAAGCGTTGGGCTTGAAGTCCCAAGCCATTTGTGAGAACATCCGCAGTCGAGCTGGCATCGTTCGCAATATCTGCGTCAGTCGGACCTTCCTGCGCTGCCAGTAGCGGACTTGCGACGAGAGCGCTCAGGCTCAAGAGGAACGTTGCGCTATTTATGATCGTTTTCATGCCTATGCTCCCAATATTTTATAGCATTCTAGAATAGTAGGAAGGCGGTCTTCTTCGATGCCATCCTGATTACCCTTTCACTTATCCTGCGAGTGGCGCGGCTGCTTTGACCCCATAGCGCGCAAAGATTGTGGCAAGTACCCCGCTGCTTTGCAGCAGCGCCAGGATCGCTTCGAGGCGATCACCTAAATCCCTGCTGTCGTCCTTGACAGCCAGCCCGACATCCCAACCCGGCGAAGTGAGTGCAGGAAGCGCGCCATTACGCTCGACCATAGTGTCTCCGCCCAAGAAAAGTGCGTGCTCGACCTGCGCCTTTGTAGCCATCGCGGCAACGGCTTGGCGACTGCGCACAGCTTCGATCGCGGCGGCGCCGCTTGGGAGATGTGCGACATCATTGCGTAACACTCCGCCAAAGGACCCCGAAAGGTAAAAATCGGGGATGCTATCGAGCTCGGCCGCCAAACGCTGGCCTTTGAACTGGGGCGGCGGCATTTCACAATCCACGGCGTTTCGGTCGCAGATCATAGCGAACCGTTCGCGATAATAGGGTGCCACGATCACGACGCGATCGTTTCGCAGGGCAAATGTCCGATCATAGGGAACATGCATCATGACATCTGCCGGTTGGCCTCCGATCAGCGGTCCGCGCCAAACCGCGTTGCGCAGATCTTCGTCGACGTCTTCGCCAGCCAGGAGCTCCATGAATTCCACCGAGACGCCCAGTTCAGACGCGCAGGCTCGAGCGAGATCGACATCGATGCCGACAAGGCGACTGAGAACGGCGGAGCAATATTCGACCACGGTAGCGGCGGGATAGTCCTGCTGCGGGCGGCGTAAAAGTCGTCCACCTTGAAGCCTTTCTGCCGAGTCAGGGAGGTGTGGGGATCTACAGCGTGGAACTTTATCTTCAGGTCCGTCTGGCTTGCGCGGATGGCATGAGCCAACGGGCGGCGGCGAAGCGTTTCAATGTGTCGCGCGAAACGGTACGCAAGATGCTGTCGTTTTCATCGCCGCCGGGTTACCGGCGCCAGTCCGTACCGCAGCGCCCGAAGCTGGACGGGTTTGTGGCGATCATTGATGGATGGCTTGAGGGTGACCGCAGTGTCCCGCGCAAGCAACGCCATACGGCGAAGCGGGTATTCGACCGTTTGCGCACCGAGCATGGTTTCACCGGCGGCTATACGATCATCAAGGATTACATCCGGGAGCGCGAACAGCGCAGCCGGGAGATGTTCGTGCCGCTGGCGCACCCTGCGGGAGATGCGCAGGCCGATTTCGGGGAAGCGCTGGTGGAGATCGGCGGGGTGGAGCAGAAGGCCTACTTCTTCGCGCTCGATCTGCCGCACAGTGATGCCTGCTATGTGCGGGCCTATCCGGCGGCGGTGGCGGAGGCCTGGGTGGACGGACACGTGCATGCCTTCGCGTTTTTCGGCGCGGTACCGCGCTCGATCGTCTATGACAACGATCGCTGCCTTGTGACGAAGATCCTGCCCGACGGCACGCGGCAGCGTGCCACGCTGTTCAGCGCTTTCCTGTCACATTACGTGATCCGCGACCGCTATGCTCGCCCGGGCAAGGGGAACGAGAAAGGCAATGTGGAGGGGCTGGTAGGCTATTGCCGGCGCAACTTCATGGTGCCGATCCCGAAGTTCCCGACCTGGGAGGCGTTCAACCTGTGGCTGGAGGAGCAATGCCGCAAGCGCCAGCAGGACAAGGTGCGCGGGCAGAGCGAGACGATCGGTGAGCGGCTGCAGCGCGATCTCGCGGCCATGCAGCCTCTGCCCGCTACACCCTTCGAGGCCTGCGATCAGAAAGGCGGGCGGGTCTCCTCGCAATCCCTGGTGCGCTACAGGACCAACGATTATTCGGTTCCGGTGGCCTGGGGCCATCAGGAGGTCTGGATCAGGGCCTATGTCGATGAGGTGGTGATCGGCTGCCGCAGCGAAGTCATCGCCCGTCATCCTCGTTGCTATGCCCGCGAGGAGGTTGTCTTCGACCCGCTCCATTATCTCCCGCTGATCGAGCAGAAGATCAACGCATTCGACCAGGCTGCGCCTTTGCAGGGCTGGGACCTGCCCGAAGCGTTCACGACACTGCAGCGGTTGATGGAAGGGCGCATGCACAAACATGGCAGGCGCGAATATGTGCAGGTACTGCGCCTGCTGGAAACGTTCACCCTCGCCGATCTCCAGGCGGCGGTCGAACAGGCCATCGATCTTGGCGCCATCGGCTTCGATGCCGTCAAGCACCTCGTCCTGTGCCGGATCGAACGCGTACCGCCCAGGCTGGACCTGGACGTCTATCCCTTCCTGCCACGCACCACGGTCGAGAAGACCTTTGCCAGAGCCTATCTGAGCCTGCTCTCCGACCGGCAGGAGGCCGCATGAGCGATCAGGCCCCGGAGATCCTTCTCGCTCACCATCTCAAGGCGCTCAAGCTGCCTACGTGCCTGCGTGAGCATCACAATCTCTCGCGGCAATGTGCCGCTGAAGGCGTCGATCATATCCGCTTCCTCGCCCGCCTCGTCGAGATGGAAATGATCGACAGGGAGCGTCGCATGGTCGAGCGGCGCATCAAGGCCGCGCGCTTCCCCGCCGTCAAAAGCCTCGACAGCTTCGACTTCGCCGCCATCCCCAGGCTCAACAAGATGCAGGTGCTCGAGATGGCGCGCTGCGAGTGGATCGAGCGGCGTGAGAACGCCATCGCTCTGGGGCCATCAGGCACCGGAAAGACGCACGTAGCGTTGGGGCTCGGACTGGCAGCATGCCAGAAAGGACTGTCGGTGGGCTTCACCACCGCGGCAGCGCTGGTCAGCGAAATGATGGAGGCCCGCGACGAGCGCCGTCTTCTGCGCTTCCAGAAGCAGATGGCCGGATACAAGCTGCTCATCATCGACGAACTGGGCTTTGTGCCGCTCTCCAAGACCGGCGCCGAACTGTTGTTCGAGCTGATCTCCCAGCGTTACGAACGCGGCTCCACCTTCATCACCAGCAACCTGCCCTTCGACGAATGGACCGAAACCTTCGGATCTGAGCGTCTCACAGGCGCGCTCCTCGATCGCCTGACCCATCACGTCAGCATCCTCGAGATGAACGGCGAAAGCTATCGCCTCGCGCACAGCCGGGCCCGCAAGGCCAAAACCAGACCCTGAAAATTACACCAATGCCGGGGGGAGTGGCCCTCGGGCTACGCCCTCACGCCACTCCCCCCGGCATGTAACACGATGGCCTGGTTTTACGCCGCCGAATGGCCGACTTTTGCTCCGCCGTTGACACCTGATCGAACGTGCCAGGAAAACCGGTCCTAACACAGCGATGTTCGTGGAAAGGTTGATGGTCGACAAGCCGCACCCCGAGCAGGGTTATCGCTCTGCTATGGGCATCCTCTCCCTTGCTCGGCGCTATGAGCACGATCGGCTCGAAGCGGCCTGCGACCGGGCGCTGGTGATCGGTGCCGTCACCTACTCTTCAGTCAACGCCATCCTCAAAGCCGGGCTCGACAAGATCCAGCCGACAACGGGGCCGCTCAAACCAACACCGGCGCACGGCAACATCCGTGGCGGGTCCTATTACCAATAATGAAAGGACGATCTTGTGCTGACGCATCCTACCCTTGATCAAATGCATAGCTTGGGGCTAGCGGGCATGGCGGCCGCGTGGCGCGACATTGCCGAGCAGGACACTTCAGGCGACCTGACCCGCGACGAATGGCTCGGGCTCATGCTGGACCGCGAGATCGCCGCTCGTGCCGACCGGCGGCTGACCAACCGGCTTGCCAGCGCAAAGCTTCGCTTCGTCGACGCCTGTATCGAGAATGTCGACTTCGCCGCACGCCGAGGCATGGACCGACGTAATATCCTCTCACTCGCGCAAGGCGCGTGGCTCAATGCCCGCGAAAATCTCATCATCACTGGCCAAACCGGCACAGGAAAGACGTGGCTGGGTTGCGCATTCGGGCGACAAGCGGCGCGTCAGGATCACTCCGTCTTATATCTGCGCATGCCGCGCCTGTTCGAAGATCTTGCACTCGCGCGCCTCGACGGTCGCTTCCCACGCGTGGTCGACAAACTTGCACGCGTCCAGCTGCTCATTCTCGACGACTGGGGCACGCACAGCCTCAATGATCAGCAGCGTCTCGACCTCCTGGAAATCTTCGAAGAACGTTACCGCCGGAAATCCACTTTGATCACTGCCCAGCTCCCCGTGGCGGCATGGCACGAAATGATCGGCGAGCCAACCATCCAGTGATACCCCTGATATCGACGGGCTGATCCGCCATGTAACGGTGACGTGCCCGCAGCATCCGCTCTTCGGCGAGCGGTTCGAAGTTCTGAAGCTGGTGTCTGATCGCGGGCCGGCTTGGGTGACTATCCGGGTGCCGCATGGCGGGCGGCGAAACATCCTTCGCACCGTCACCGATCTGGCTACCGCTCCGCCTGACTCGAAATCCGCGCCGTTGGTCTCAGGCTCCATCCTAATGCGAGTCGTTGCGCTGGCAGAGGCGTTGCGCCGTTCATCACAGGACGAGGAATGCCAGAGTGAACATCAGCTCTCCCCGGAGACGGCCAAAGATCCAGATATGGTCGAGCCTGCCGCCAGCAATCCAGCGTCAGCTGGCGGCGACGATAGCGCAGGCTTTGTGCTCGCGCCCAACTGCCCGCTACGCCGGTGACACCGATGTTGAGAGATTATGCCGTAGATGAACGGATAAGCACCACGCAGCAGGCCAAGCTGGCCTATGTCTATGTCCGTCAGTCGAGCGTCGGCCAGATCCGCCATCACCAGGAAAGCACGGCGCTTCAGTATCGGCTTGTCGACCGCGCGCTTGGCCTTGGCTGGCCGCGCGAACGGGTCGAGATCATCGACGACGATCTGGGGAAATCCGGTGCGGAGGCTCAGCACCGATACGGCTTCCAACGCCTAATCGCTGAAGTTGGCTTGGGTCACGCCGGTCTCGTTCTGAGCTACGACGCGTCGCGCCTCGCACGCAACAACAGTGACTGGCATCAACTGCTTCAGCTCTGCTCGATGTTCAGCGTTCTCATCGCCGACAGCGAACGAATATATGATCCCGGACTTTACCATGATCGGCTTTTGTTGGGTCTCTCGGGGATCATGAGCGAGGCTGAACTGCATCAGATCCGCATGCGCCTGCACACGGGGGAACGGCAGAAGGCGGCGCGCGGCGAACTGCGTATCCCGCTTCCGGCAGGGCTAATCTACGCGCCCGCCGGAGGGATCATGCTCAATCCCGACGCCCAGGTTCAGGAGCGCATCAGACTTGTGTTCGACAGCTTCATGCGCCTGGGAAGCGCAAAGGCGGCAGTGCGCTATCTGCGCCAGGCCGATCTTGCCCTGCCGGTCAGGCCGTTGAAGGGACCGGCGCCACACGAAATAGCCTGGCGCGATGCAACCGATGCGCGTGTGCGCAATATCCTGAAAAACCCTGTCTATGCGGGAGCCTATGTCTACGGACGCCGGTGCGCTGCGCCCGAAAAGCGAAGCGAGGGGGGCAAGAACCCGACGCGCGCCGTTCCGCGCGAACAATGGGAAGTCTGCATCCAGAATGCTCATCCAGCGTATATCAGTTGGGAGACGCATATGGCGATCAGCGACAAGCTCACGGACAATGTCGGCAACTTCAAAGCCGGGCATCGTGGCATGTCTCGGAAGGGAAAGGCGCTGCTGCAGGGTATAGCGATGTGTGGCAGTTGCGGACGGCGCATGGCACTCAACTACTCTGGCCCTGACAGCAACCATCCGGTATATCGGTGCCGTTCCGAACGAGCGACCTGCGTCGGCCAATATTGCCAAGAGGTGCGTGCGCCGCGGGTTGAGGCTGAGGTCGAACGGCAGTTCCTTGCAGCGCTCACCCCTGACCAACTCGCCATCGCGTTGGCCGCGCTCGACGCCATCGACGCGGACGTCCATGGACTCGAACGGCAATGGACACTCAAGCGCGAACGCGCCGAATATGAATGCGAGCGTGCCCGGTGCCAATATGACGCGGTCGAGCCGGAGAACCGCCTCGTTGCCCGTTCGCTCGAAAGCATCTGGGAAAGCAAGCTGCGTGAGGTCGAAAAGGTCGAGCAGGACTATCGGCGGTGGAAGACGGAGCAAACCGTTGCGTTGAATGCCGACGATCGCGCCCGTATCGCAGCGTTCGGCATCGACCTGCCTGATCTTTGGGAAAGAATCGAGAACAGCGAACGCAAGGCGATGCTCCGCCTCGTGATCGACAAGGTCATTCTAGATCAGCGGCGGGCGAAAGGCATGGTGTGGATCCGCATCATCTGGCAGACGGGCGCAGCGACCGAACACTGGGTCATGCGGCGCACTCAATCCTATGCTGAAGCTGCTCATGCCGACGTGCTAGAACAGCGGATCCGAGAGCTCAACGCCGCTGGCATGATGGACGCCGAGGTCGCTACCGCGCTCAACATAGAGGGTCTGCGGAACAGCCTGGACGGGCTGTTCGACCACAACACGGTGCACCTGTTGCGCCAGCGCTGGAATATCCCCACCGTAAAGATCAACGGCGTCGAGCATAATCCGCCCCGTTGGCCGGATGGCAGCTACTCGATCCAAGGTGCCGCGACCGCGCTCGGCGTCACTGAGCAAACGGTGTTCAAATGGCTGAAACGCGGTAAGCTTCAGGGCCGGCAACTAAAGAAGGGACAGCCGTGGCAGGTGGACCTGACCCTCCAGCAAATAAAGGCGCTCACAGCGCCAAATTACAGTATGACCCCTTCCAGGAAAGCAGCATCATGAAACGTTCGGCGAGCCGACCATCGCCGACGCCATCCTCGATCGCATCATCCATAACGCTCATCGCATCGCCCTCGAAGGCGACAGCATGCGACGACAAAAAGCGCCTTCAGGCTTGACCCAGGATCCAAATCCGGAAATCACTCAACCCTAACAGCAACCAGGCATCCAATGCCTAAACCAGCTGTCCCGGATTTACTGAAGCGCTTGTCCGGGATTTAGCGAAGCAGCTGTCCGACTTTTGCGAAATACGCACCCAGATCACGCAGCTTGAGCTGGCGCTGGAAGAGCTCGAAGGCGAAGCCATCGTCGCCGCCGCGCGGCGGGCCGATCCAGTTCAGGCAGATCGGCCATCACCGGTTCGGGCGCTGCCCGCCCATCTGCCGCGTGAGGAGCAGCGGATCGAGCCCGAGCAGGGCAACTGCACCTGTCCGGACTGCGGCGGCGCGCTGCGGCCGCTAGGGCAGGATAGCGATGAGATGCTCGATGCCGTGCCGGTCCAGTGGCGCGTCGTTCGGACCATCCGCCCCAAGTATAGCTGCCGGTCCTGCGAGAAGGTCGTGCAGGCACCCACACCGGTAAAGGCGATAGCGCGGGGCAAGGCGACCTTCGGCACGCTGGCCCACGTCGTTGTCTCCAAGTTCGACCATCATCTGCCGCTCTACCGTCAGGCTGAGATAATGGCGGCGCAGGGCATCGAGATTGATCGCTCGACGCTGGCAGGCTGGGTCGGCCAGGCATCCGTGCTGCTCGACCCGATCATCAGTCGTATCCGCGAGGTCGGCCTGACCGCCTCGAAGATCCATACCGACGATACGCCGGTCCCCATGCTTGATCCGGGTCGGGGTAAGACGGCGACTGGCAGGCTCTGGGCTTACGCCGTCGACGATCGCGGCTGCGGCGCCACGACCCCGCCGCTGGTCTGGTATGAGTTCACCACCGATCGGACCGGTGCACATCCCCAGCGGCAGCTAGCCAGCTTCACCGGCTATCTGCAGGCTGATGGTTACGCCGGTTATGACAAGCTTTACGACACGAACCGCGTGACCGAGGTTGCTTGCTGGGCGCATTTCCGGCGGAAGATATTCGATATCCACGCCACCAAGCCGACCCCGCTCACCACCGATCTGCTGGAGCGTATCGGTCAGCTTTATGAGATCGAGGCAGAGGCTCGCGGCCATCACCCCGATATCCGACGACGAAGCCGACAGGACCGAACCGAGCCACTGATCAACGAACTGCATCAGGCACTCGACGATGCCCTGCGCCGTCTCTCGCCCAAGTCCGAGATGGCCAAGGCCATTGCCTATGGCCGCAAGCGTTGGGTCGCGCTGACACGCTTCCTCGACGATGGCCGCCTGGAGATCGATAACAACATTGCCGAGCGCGCCATGCGTTGCGTGGCCCTGGGCAGGAAGAATTGGTTGTTCGCCGGATCAAAGGCTGGCGGTGACCGGGCCGCTGCCATCTATTCTGTCATCGAGAGCGCCAAACTCAACGGTCTCGAACCGCAGACCTATATCGCTGATGTCATCGCCAAGATCGCTCGCGACTGGCCTGCTGCCCGCTGGGATGAACTCATGCCGTGGAACTGGCAGCCAGATAATCAGGTAATCGCCGAAGCCGCCTGAACCGCGGCCCTCAGGCCACGCTTACGCAGATGGCGCGTTTGCTCGGATATGATCTGGCGGCTGTCGATCACCATGGACGTCGGCGCGAGACCAGCCGCAAGATCCGCGCGCCTTTTATTGCGGCAGCGGCAGGGTAGAAATGTCCAAGTCTCCTAGGCCGAATCTTTCGGAGCAATGCCGACCCCGAGCGACCGAACGGATTTGACCAGCGGGGACAGAAGCCTCGAATCATACGTGGACGCCCCCCACTTGCAAGGTCTCTAAATAGATATTTTGATCAGATCGCTTGCGATCATATGTCCGGCCTCTGTGTGCGGTCGCACATGACCGCGGGCCAAGATGGTTTCCGCGACGCTTGTTCTAAACAAATCATCGACCTGCAATGGCCACTGATTCAACCGGAGTGTCATGCGTTGCTGATCTTGCCGCCCGGCGTATCAATACACCTCAGCCCTGGAACTCACTCTGCCTGAGCAAAAGTCCTCACTGGTCTCTGAACGCTCGCCCGATCGTGTCGGTGCGTTCAAATGAGAGCCATCGAACGCGCAGACTGCGTCAACTCATCCCGAAATTTCGGATGCGCCAAACCGATGAGGGCCAAAGCTCTCTCGCTGCAGGTCTTGCCCTTCAAATTTGCCCATCCATATTCCGTCACGACAATATGGGTCTCGTTCCGCGGGGTCGTCACGGGACCAGCTAAGACGGGCGCAATGCGCGAGACGGTCCCACCTGCAGCCGTTGAATGGCAGGCGATGATCGACCGCCCTCCATTGGATGCATAGGCGCCCCGAACGAAGTCGAGTTGTCCGCCAGAGCCGCTAAACTGGCGGCCATGCATGAACTCGGAATTACAAGCCCCATATAGGTCTATTTGTAGGGTCGCGTTGACCGAAACAACATTGTCGTTTTGTGAAATAACGAAAGGGTTATTCACATAGTTCACCGGATACGCCTCCAAATCAGAGTTATTATTCATAAAGTCGTAAAGCTGCCGGTCGCCCATGGCAAACGTAAAGACAGTTTTCCCCTGATGTATTCTCTTTCGGCTATTATCCACCACGCCCATGCGCATAAGATTAGCGAGACCTGGAGTAAGGAGTTCAGTATGAATTCCCAAATGCTGGTGGTGGAGTAGTGCTCGGCATACGGCATCAGGGAGCGCGCCGATGCCCATTTGCAGGCAATCCCCATCCTTCACCATCCCGGCGATAATCGAGCCGATCACGTTGTCCTCAGAACTGGGCACGCCCCTTGGTATTTCGATAAGTTCGCAGTCATGTTCGACGATCGCGGTAACGTCCTTGATGTTGACTGTGCATTCGCCAGAGACGCGCGGCATTCTCGGATTGACCTCCAGCAGGATGCGCTTTGCGACCTTGGAAACAGGCTGGGCATAATCCGTGTTTGTACCAAAGCTAAAGTTGCCATCGGCATCCATCGGTGACACCATCGCAATCAATGTATCGACTACCACCTCCTGACATAATAGCTTGGGCACTTGATGGAATGCGGCTGGCATGAAGGCGCACATATTGCGGCCGTCAGCCGCAGCAGCTTTATCGATGGACCTCTCCACACCCGAATGAAACAGGCTCACAAGCTCTATGGCATGTGCGACATCGCGCGCGCAGACTGTCTCACCGGCCACCGCGGACGACAGCAAACAGTAGATTTTCGCTCCGCTCAACGTTCCGGATCGGGCCCTGTTCGCGATCGCATGCAGGAGGGAGGGAGGCTGAGACACGCCAATGCCCAACGCAATTCGTGCGTCGTTGGGAACCAGATCGGCAGCCTCCTCTGCAGACACATGCTTTCGTCGGTAAGTCACCTCAATGGGCTCGTCGGTTACCGCGTTACACAGATCATCCGTAACGGTCCGCCTGCTGAGCCCTCCGGTCGCGCCCCGTACCGCGGTACCCTTCTTCGCGCTTTGCTGTGTCCCGATATCAACCATTGTCTTCCCTGCTGCTGGTGCTACGATTTTCAGAATTCATCCCATCGCGTCCATCGGGTGGATCGACATAAGGCTACGGGATCGACCTACGACGGTTCCCGCGCATTGTACCCGATTGGGAGCCGTGCGGTCGACGACACTAAGGTCTAATATCGGCGCGCCCGAGATTGTGATCGATTCTCTCCGCGTGCTCAGCGTGAGATCATTTGCTCTTTGCTCAAGCGATAATCTTTGCTGCCCGCCAGGACGAGAGCGCTTGAGATTGCCGCCTGGGGAGCGACGATTTGTTCGGCAAAGAATTTTGCTGTCGCTACCTTTGCCTCCAGAAACTCCCGGTCAAAGTCTGCCGAGTGGAGCCCGCCAAGCGCTGCTTCGGCTTGAACAAGTAACAGCCAACCTCCTATCAGATTTCCAAATATTTGAAGATAGGGAGCTGCTGCGGACTGACGCAGGTCGGGCGAAATCGCCGCGGTATTGGTAAGCCAAAGCGTCGAACGAACCACAGCATCATGCCCCGTCCGCAACGCAGCAACCGTCGATTGGAGTGCGGTGTCACGCTCGGCGTGGTCCAGGGCCTCCCCGATCTCAGCGAACAGCAGTCCCCAATGCTTACCGCAATCAGCGTCCAATTTTCGCGTCACGAGGTCGATCGCCTGTATGCCATTTGTCCCTTCATAGATCGGAGCGATGCGCGCATCGCGAAAGTCCTGCGCCGCGCCGCTATCCTCGATATATCCCAACCCGCCCAAGACCTGGATCCCGATGGAGGTCGTCGCAACGCCCAGATCAGTGGCCCAACTCTTCGCCACTGGCGTCAACAGGTCCGCGCGACAGTTGAAATGCCATCGCTCTTCGGGGCCGCTCGCCGCCGCCGCCCAATCCACCTGTGACGCCGTATAGTAGACCAAGGCTCGTGCAGCTTGTGTGTTTGCGCGCATGGTCATAAGCATCCGGCGTACATCAGGAAAGGTAGCGATCAAGGAACCGTGCTGCTGCCGCTCAAAAGCATATGCAACACTACGTTGGTATGACCGCTCAGCGATTGCCACGCCTTGTAGGCCGACATTGATTCTAGCATGGTTCATCATCGCAAACATTGCTGCCAGACCCTTATTCTCCTGCCCAATGAGCCAACCGAAACAATTACCTTCGGCTCCAAATTGCATAGTGCACGTCGGCGATGCATGGATCCCGAGTTTTCTTTCAAGAGATCGACATGAAACGTCGTTCTTATCTCCTAGCGTGCCGTCGTCGTTGACGAGATATTTGGGAACCAGAAAGAGCGAAATGCCTTTCGTGCCAGCGGGCGCACCGGGCAAACGGGCGAGAACCAAGTGGACAATATTTGCAGCTACATCATGATCGCCCCAGGTGATGAAAATCTTTTCACCCGATATTCGGTACCGGCCCGCTGCTTCGGGAACTGCCTGAGTCCGAAGCGCACCCACATCCGTGCCCGCTTGCGGTTCGGTCAGGTTCATTGTGCCTGTCCATTCGCCGCTGACAAGACGACCGAGATAGCGCAGCTGCAATTCGCTGGAGGCATGGTTGGATAGCGCGTGAATCGCGCCCTGACTGAGCATCATGCACAATGCAAAGGCCATGTTCGCCGAGGTCAATTGTTCCTGCACGGCACAGGATAGGGCGAAAGACAAACCCTGTCCCCCATGATCGGGATGAGCGTGGAGCGAAGCCCAGCCCCCATCGCGATATTGCTGGTAGGCTTCAAGAAATCCCTCGGGCAAACTGACGCTTCCATTTTCCCATCGGGCCCCCTCGAGATCCCCTCGGCGACACAGCGGCTCGAACACCTCACGAGCCAATCTGCCCGCCTCAGATAACACTGCCTCGACGATATCGTCAGCGCCTGGGTCGATCGCGGAACAACTAGGGGTTTGACTGAGTTTTCCGATCGTCTGGAGAACGAACGACTGTTCGAGCAATGGTGCACTGTACATAGCGGTGCCTTTCTACTTCAGGGCCGGTAGACGGACGGCATAATATGACTGTAGTGACGCTCAGACTGCCACATTGTCGGTCCGGTCAATAATACAGATCCGCTAAGGCTGCTCCACCGTCACGGTCACGCTCTGAACCCCGTCTTCAATCTTCTTATGCTGCTGATCGGCCCAATAGAGACTCAACATGTGTTTGCCGGGCTTGGCCGGGAGGTCGAATATGAAGGTATAGCGATTCCCACCCAAGCCAATTAGTTGCTCGCCCATCGGCATCAGCTCCAAATCATCCAAGGCAATGTGCAGATGAACGACCGCTTTTGGATTATCCATTGTGAACTTCGAGAGTTGCGGCGGTCCTTCAAACACAACAGCGACACGCTGTCCAATGATCGCCCCTTCAGCCGGAGCCACAATTTTGAGAGGGGGTAGGTTGCTTGCGGTGACGGAACTCATATCGTTCGCAGGAGACATTTCGTGTGCCGCCCCTCCTGGATGCGCCATGCCTGGCATGTCTGCCATGCTGTGCTCGGGGGCCGCAGTATCTTGTCGTGTATCAGCCGGGGTCGTAGACTCGCCGCCTGAACAGCCCGCCATTATGAGCGTCAATGCAAGTATAGCTGGTTTTTGCATGGCCTTCTCCTTTAGTGTATGTGATCGTCTGGCGATCCGAGTATTTGGGGTTCGCTTAGGAGCGCTTCTGAGATTGGGTCGTGCGGCTGAGCGGAACAGGAAAGTGTCATAAGGCACTGTTTGGCTCGATACAGCGATAGATGGTGGCCGGGTGAACGTTGAAGGTCCTTGCGACGGCGCTAATGGACTTACCCTCGAGAACGAGTTGGCGAGCGAGCTCCGCCTGATCTGGGCGCATTTTCTTTGGGCGTCCGAAGCTCACACCGCGCGCCATCGCCGCCTTTCGCCCCTCCTCGGTTCGGCTCAATATGAGAGTCCGCTCGAACTGGGCGATCCCAGCGAATACGGTCATGATCATCACGCCAGACGGGGACGTGGTATCGGCCCAAGGTTCATCAAGCGATTGTAATCCTGCCTGCTTTTCCTTGATGCGTTCCGCGATGTGCAGGAGTTCGATGGTGGATCGCGCCAAACGATCGAGGCGGGCGACGACGAGAACATCGTCTTTGCGCAGGTGACCCATCAGCTTTTCAAGCTCGGGCCGGCCACGAGCGGCCCCCGATATTTTCTCTTCGAACATCATTTCACAGCCCGCCTCCGAGAGCCGACCGCGCTGGATTTCCAAGTTCTGATCCTCGGTGGAAACGCGCGCGTAGCCGAGCTTCATGCGACTGCTCCAGATATTGTGCGAAAGTTACTGCAAAACAATTTTGTTTCGCACATATGTTTTGCGAAGAAATTCGCCTTGTTTATCGGCATGGGCCGTCCCCTTCGCAAAAGTTGAAAGTTTCGCACGGTATGCCCACCCGTCACCTCACTGACGCCCAGCGTCAGGGCTTTGCCCGCTTTGATGGCGAACCGTCGGCCGATCAACTCGCGCGATATTTCCATCTGGACCAAACTGATCGCGACCTCATTGGAACTCTGCGCGGCGACCACAATCGGCTCGGCTTTGCCGTGATGCTGACGAGCGCCCGGTTTCTGGGCGCATTTCCAGTCTCGCCCGCCGAGATCCCAGCGTCGGTCCTGGCGGCCGTGATCGAACAACTCGCTCTTGAACCCGGCACGGACGTGGACGCCTATTTTGCGGGAAGCCGACGCATCCGGCACCTCGCGCTCATCCGGACGCACTGCGGCTTCACGGACTTTGGCGACAACGCGGTGGCACGTTTCCGGCTGACCCGATGGCTCTACGCCCTTTGCTGGAGCGGCGACGATCGGCCCGGCCCCCTGATTGATCGAGCTGCGGCCTGGCTGATCGCCAACAAGGTGCTGCTGCCGGGCGTCACGGTCGTCGAGCGCCTGGTTGGCAGGATCCGCGATCGTGCGCGGACCAGGCTTTGGCGCCATCTGGTCGCCAGCTTGAGCGATGACCAGCGCGTGCGCATCGCCGCGCTGTTTGACGATGGCGACACATCCACGTTCGCCGCCCTGGACGCGCTCCGGACCGTTCCCTCCAAGCGCATGCCGACCGAACTCTTCCGACACCTTGATCGGCTCGATGCGGTCCGGGCGTTCAATCTGCGGCCGGCGCCACCGCGGGGCGTTCCCGCCACAACCCTTGAGCGGCTCGCGCGGGTAGCGCGCGTCGGCAAGCCCTCGGCCATCGCCGCCCTTCAGGAGCCTCGTCGAACCGCGACCGTAGCCGCGCTCTTCCATACGCTCGAAGCGGCGGCCCAGGACGACGCCGCCGAGCTGGCCGAGGCTCTGCTCGCCGACTTGGTGAAAGGGGCTGAAGCCGCCGACAAACAGGCCCGCCTGCGCAGTCTGCGCGATCTCGATGGCGCCGCGATGCTGCTCCACGCAATGGGTCTGTTGGTTTTGACCGACGACGCCCTGCCCCTCAATGAATGGCGAGATGTGCTCTTCGAGCGGTTGCCCCGTCCCGACATCGAGGCCGCCATGTCCAAGGTGGAGGCGATCGCCAAGCCCGCGGAGACCAAGCCCTATGATCAACTGCGAACAAAATGGCGGAGCGCCCGGCGATTGTTCTTTGAAATCGCTACCCGCATCGAGACCGACGCTGCCCCAGGTGGCAAAAACGTCAAGGCCGCGATCAGCTACCTCAAGGGCGTGGACGACTGGTCCTCTCTCGTCAAGATGCGCGGCGCACCGATCGCTGCGGTCTCGAAGGCGTGGAGGCAACATGTCCTGGATGACGATGGCAGGATGCGCGACCCGAAGGCCTATGTCTTCGCGATCATCGATGCGTGGCGTCTGGCGATCAAGCGTCGCGATGTGTTCGCCAAGCCCGGCATCCGATACGGGGATCCCCGGCGCGGGATGCTCGAGGGCGAGTCCTGGCACAATTCCAGGTTGATGGTAGCACGCGCCCTGGGCCGATCTCTGGAAGCCGACATTGAGATTGACGGTCTCTCCCGCCTTCTCGACGAGGCATATCGACATGTCGTTGCGCGCGCCGGCGACAATCCGGACCTGCGTTTTGAGACGGTCGCCGACAAGATGGGGATTGTGGTCACGCCCCTCGACAAGCTTGATGAACCCGAGAGCCTTCGAGCACTTCGCGCCGCCGTCCAAACGCGCATGCCGAAGGCCGGAATGCCCGACATCTTTCTTGAAGTCATGGCGCGAACCGGATTTGCCAAGTCCTTTACGCATCTGAGCGAGCGTCAGGCCACCGTCGAGCACTTCGAGATAAGCCTGTGCGCGACCCTGGTCGGCGGCGCCTGCAACATCGGTCTTGAGCCGATCGTGCGCCCGGAATTTGCGGCTCTGCGTCGCGACCGTCTTTCTTGGGTCGGTCAGAATTTCATTCGGCCCGAGACCATCGCCGCGGCCAACGCCGCGATCGTTTCCGCTCACAGTCGTCTGGATATCGTCCAACATTGGGGCGCAGGCGAGGTGGCCAGCGCCGACGGCATGCGTTTTGTCGCTCCGTCGAGCGCCATACACGCCGGGCCCAACCCCAAATATTACGGCCAGGAGCGCGGCGTCACTTGGTACAACATGATTTCCAATCAGTTCAGCGGTCTGACCGGAGCGGTCATCCCCGGCACGTTGCGCGACAGCCTGGTCGTCCTGGCTCTCCTGCTGGAGCAGGAAACCGAGCTCGATCCTCTGGAGATCATGACCGACACCGCCGCCTATTCCGACGCCATTTTCGGTCTGTTCTGGCTCTTGGGCTACCGGTTCAGCCCCCGTCTGGCGGACATCGGCGACGCCAAACTCTGGCGTATCGACCGCCAGGCGAGCTATGGGCCGTTCGATCAGACCGCCTGGGGCAGGGTTAAAATCAATCTGATCCGGGAAAACTGGTCCGACCTTATCCGCTTGGCCGGATCGCTCAAGCTCGGCCACCTCAAGGCCGCAGGCGTCATGCGAATGCTGCAGGTCAAAGACCGCCCAACAACGCTGGCCAAGGCCCTGTCTGAACTCGGCCGCATCATCAAGACGCTGCATATCCTGCGATACATCGATGACCGGCCGTTCCGGCGACGAATATTGTTTCAGCTCAACCGGCAGGAATTGCGCCACAAGCTCGGTCGGCGCGTCCATCACGGCGATCGGGGCGAAATCAGAAGCCCTCTGCGTCAGGGCCAAGAGGAGCAGCTTGGGGTCCTCGGTCTGGCCCTCAACTCCATCGTCCACTGGAACGCTGTCTACATGCAGGAAACCGTGCGCCAACTCAGCGAGGCCGGGACGCCGCCGCTGCCCGCCGATATCGCTCGGCTCTCGCCGATATCTTGGCGTCACATCAATTTCCTCGGCCGCTACGACTTCTCCGTGCCTGACGCCGTCGCAAACGGCGGCCTCAGACCGCTACGCCAACCTAATTCCGAATGGGACTTTTGAAAGGAAATAATGCCCCTTACGACACTTTCCTGTTCCGCTCAGCCGCACGACCCAAGGCTGAGCAGATTCTGCCGCCTTCAGCAGGCTGCGACTTGAATTGACGACGCGCCATTAAACACCTCTCCTCTAGCGCGTAGCGCAGCTGTACGCCGAAACCCTTCGCGGAGTGACAGGATGGCGACTTGTCAAGGGGCTGTCGATGACACTAAAGTCCTATGCGCTCCGTGGCGGTAGGGATTTTGGCAAGGACGCTGACGCGAAAAGCGTTGAACTAGAGCAGGTTACGACACGACTACAAAGAGAGAGAGAGAGAGAAGGTGTGTGGGGGGGCACGGCGCATGCCGTCGATAACGGCTCTCAGTCTTCCGGTCGTCCTTTCGTGAGCTGCAGACCCATCTCACGCCAACCGTCGATACCTTCGCCGAACCAAAGTACGTCCCGGTGTCCGGCACGCCGCAGCCGCAAGGCGGCATTCCAGCTCATCCAACAGTCGGCCAGGCAAAACACGACAATTGGACGATTTTGTCGATGCTGAGATAGTCGCGCCACGCCACCCAGGAACCAGGCTTCCGTCGCACTCTCGAGCCAACCTCGCCCAGCTTCCGGAAACCAGCGCGCTCCCGGGATTGTGCTGTGCTCTCCCGCAAGCACCCATTGACCCGTCACTTCATCACGACGGCCTCCTTCGGCCGGCGTTACGTCAACGAACAACATACCCTGGCGTGAAAGTGCGAGCGCTTCGTGAACGTCGATGCGCCGCACTCCTTCGGGCGGGGCAGGGACGAGGGCCCGATAGTGCGAAACGCGATAGCCGCTCACCGCGTCGAAATCGCGCGCTCCCTCGATAGGTGCTGCTGCCACAGCCATGCTCATCAGAAACCATAACATCAGGGTGCGCCCAAGCTCATGGGCCTAAAGTACCATTGGAAACGCGATTAGAGAATTCTACTTTGGAGCTATGGGAGAGATACGCACGATTCTGGCTGTGGCGCTTGGCCTCCTGTTGATCTGCGGCAAGCCGGCTGCCGCGAAAGTTCCGGCCGACCCGCTTCAATCTCCAGTGTGGAAAGCCATCGGAGAAACGTTCTTCGGGGACGACCCCGTGCGCTTCGACCCGCGGGTGCGCGTCATGATGCCGCAGATTGCGGAAAATCAGCGAAGCTTTCCGGTCTCAGTAGATGCACGGGGTATACTCGGGGTCAAGCGCATTCTGATCGTAGCGGACCTCAACCCCATTCCACTGGCGGTAGACTATGAATTGGCGGACGCCGCTCCGTATCTGACAACCAATATCAAACTCGATCAGCGCACGCCGGTCCGCGGCGCTGTGCAGCTGGAAGATGGATCCTGGCTCGTTGGCGGAGCCTGGGTGGACGCTGCAGGGGGCGGATGTTCCATGCCGCCACTGAGCCGCGCGAGAGGCGATTGGTCGCAACATCTCGGGGAAATCCGCGGCGGTGCTTGGCGCACCTCGAGCGGTGCCCGTGTGCGTCTCGTCATGCGTCATCCGATGGATACCGGTTTTGTCGCGAATATTCCCACCTACCACATAGAGAGCCTTTTGCTGACCGATGCCGACGGAGCGAAGTTCGGTCGCATCGCTATCGAAGCCTCCGTAGCCGAGGATCCGGAAATAACGGTCATCGTTGGGTCTTCGAGGAGCACCAGACTTGTCGTGACTGGACGCGATACCAATGGAATTGAATATGACGCTATAGTGCCGGTCTCCGAGAGCCGGAATGAGGTGACCTCCAAGTGATAAATCGTCGCAATTTGCTGATCGGCTCAGTCTTATTGCCAGTAGCTGGAGCGGCGTGGGCGCAGCCGCTCCAATACACCATGACGCCGACCACAATTGGCGAAGGCCTATGGCTGATCCGTGGATCGGACGGGCCGATCAGCCGTCTGAACGGGGGCGCCATCGCGAATATTACCGTATTGGCGACCCCGAAAGGTACCGTACTTTTCGATTGCGGCCCCTCCCTGCGATACGGGATGGCGCTCAAGGCGGCGGCCGAGCGTTTGACGGGAATGCCGGTCATTCGAGTTTTTCTCACCCATCTTCACCCCGACCACTCCTACGGCGACGGCGCCTTCGAAAAGTCGCTCGTTGGAGCGACACCTGAGTTGAGCGGGGAGCTTACACGCGAGGGCAGGGGGTATTCCGATGGCATGTACCGAATCCTTGGCGACTGGATGCGGGGAACAGAACTCGTTGTGCCTGGGTACACGATAAATTCGGACCTAGAGGACTTTGGCGGTCGACGCGTGCGAATTCTGCCTTTGAATGGCCACAGCGGGGCAGACCTTGCGTTCCTCGATATAACTACGTCAACATTGATCGCGGGCGATCTTGTCTTTCACGATCGTGCCCCGAGCACGCCTAACGCGGACTTTGAGCGCTGGATGGCCTCACTAGGAACACTCAAGACTCTGGGGCACCGATGCGTGGTCCCGGGGCATGGACCGTTCGATTCCACGGCCACCTCGGCGATCACGCAGACCGAGGACTGGCTGACATGGCTGCGTGAAACGATAGATCGTGCTGCAAGGGACGGTTTGGATCCCGTAGAGGCGGGCAATGTCGCAATCCCCGCCCGGTTTTCGGTCTTGAAGGCCGCACGCTACGAACTCCAACGTTCAGTATCTCATTTCTTCGCAAGCGCAGAGATGAAGTTACTTCCACGGGTCGACAAGGATTGACTGTACACTGCGATGCGCCGGCAGGCGGGCTTTCAAGACAAAATCGAACTTCGACAAGCTAATCGCCAAGTCGATAGCGGACACGCTAAACGGCTGATCGGACATATCGACGGCAACTTCTGGGCATCACACAGTTAATCCCGCATGTCTTTGACTGGATACGCAGCAGACGGCATCCAAAGTGACAGCGCCGTCAATGCCCTATCCCGTGCCAACAGCTGCCGCCGATGATCGATCCGTCCGCCCGATATTCTGCATCACCGCCTTCGAATGCTTCGGCGTTGAACCCTCTCGAACCTGTCAGTTTGGATTCTCGGCGAGTCGTCCCCAGATAGGGCTTGATCGGATAACGAAAGCCTTGATCCACACGGTATAACCGAATCTCCATCGGCAGCCGCCTCACCCCCCCAGCGCGTGCTCTTCAGCCGTTACCGGATCGCCATTCGCCGGGCGAAGCGAAACCGCCTCCGTGATCCATACCGCCGACATGGCGATGATGGTCAAAATCAGGCTTATCATCAGCACGTAGCGAACGATATGCGGGGTTTCGCCGCCGCTGGCTTCCTGTGTGTTAAGATGCATTTGATCGCCAATTCTTTTCATGGTCCGTCTCCCAGTCGCGCGGCCGTCTCTGCGGACGGGGAACGACAATCATTGCTGCATTCGCGACCCGTTCGCCAAGCGCGAACGGCCAAGAAGGGTTCTGGCAGATAGTCGGAAAGGATAGGCAGGTCTGCGACGCGTCTAAGCGCGCACTGTATCACCCTCTCCCGGCGACGTGCCAAGCATCCGCGTCGCTTATAGCACCTCCAAATGCGGCTGACCACGCTCATAATCGCCTTCGGGCGCGTTTCCGAGGAACGATTGTCTGGGAAGGCGGGGAATGATTTCGAAGATTGCGTCACCCTGTTTCAGCACGGCGATGAACATCAAGCGTGATCGCGATCCCGGGCAGTACACCGATGCCGAGAGCCTGGCGGCGGCCGGTGAAATCGCCGACACCGGTGTAGATTGCAGCCGCGTCGGAGTTTACCGGGACACGGAGCCCGATCGGCAGAATAAGAGCTGTCATCTCCGGCTAGAGTCTATGAACGACGACGGCTCGACGCGCTCTGCGAGTTCAATCCTCACTTGCTCCCGTCCTCGCCCTTAGCTCGTTTCAGAAACTTGGACTGACGCTCCGTGGTTGGTGGCGGTCGCGCAGCCCCGGATCGTCGGACAATAACCCTCTAGGCCACCGACTCATTATGGCGCAGCCAAATGCGGATGGACGCGAGTTGCACTGAGGCCAGGAAGTTGTCGTCGCGCTTGTCGTAGCGGGTCGCGACTGCTCTGAACTGCTTGAGTTTGCTGAAGAAGCGCTCGACGAGGTTGCGGTAGCGATAGAGGAAGGTGCTGAAGACCGGTCGGCGCTTGCGGCCCGGCATGGGCTTGATGTTGGCCCAGACCCCGCGTGCGGCCATCTCGAACCTGAGTGCGTCGCTGTCATAGGCGCGGTCGGCCAGCAGCACGTCGCCATCGCTCAAGGTGCCCAGCATATCAGCAGCGCTGCGGCCATCGTGCGCCTGGCCGGCGGTGAGCTTGAGCGCGATGGGCAGACCGTTGGCATCGACCAGCGCGTGGATCTTGGTGGTCAGGCCGCCGCGCGAACGGCCCATGCAACCGGATCCCCCTTTTTATCGCCTGTTCCTGGTGCCGCAGGCCATGGCCTATGTGTGGCTGGGACCGGTACTCTCGGCGATCCAGATGCTCGTAGTGCCGGCCGCGCGTTCGACCGCCTCGGCGCTCTTCCTGCTGATCAACAATCTCATAGGCCTGGGGGTGGCATCTTCGCGCTCGGGGCCCTGTCCGACTTGTTGACACCACAATACGGGCAGGATGCGCTGCGTTACTCGATGCTATATTCGTTGGGGCTCTATCTCGTCTCCGCTCTCTTGATGACACTCGCCGGTCCGCGTCTTCGGCGAGACTGCGTGCCGCAATGACGTTGCCCTTTCTTTGACCGTTTCCACACTTGATCAGCGTCATTCCCCGGCTTCGGCCTGCGGCTGAAAGCCGTCGATCGCGACTGGGGAAGTGTTTCCGCGACCAAGCATTTGACGGGGCCCGCTAGCCCGCTAGCCTCTCTTATTCACCGGTCTGCTGCGTGATGGCTTAATCCGGGACGGGGTGGCAGGCTGAGGCGGCCAGCGCGAGTTGCCCTGTGGCGACTATTTCATCGCGTTTGGCCGAGAGGTTTGCGGGGTTTCTGGACAGGGTGGATCGATCTGCGGCCGCGCCGCGCCGTTCAGGTCGGCGCGGCTTTGAGGGCGCGGGCGATATGCTGGAAGATGTCGGCGTCGGGGCAAGCGCTGGCGAAGGCGATGCGGATGCGGCTGGCGGTTTCGACGACGCGGGCGGCGACCTTGATGAGGCGGATGCGGATGGTGGCGAACTCGGCGTTCCTCAGCGCTGCGGTGGCGGGCACGGCCTGCCGCAGCTTCCACATCAGCCAATATGCGGCAGTGTGGAGGATGAGGCGCATCTGGTTGGCATTGGCCGATCGGCAGGAGGTGCGATCGCTCTTCAACTGGGTCTTGTGGAGTTTGATGAGGTTTTCAGCCTGGCCACGAGCACAATAGAGCGTGTCGTAGATGTGCTCGGCGCTACCAAGCTCGATCGAGGTGACGACGAAGCGGATATCGAGGCCCATAGTGCTGGCTTCGATCCGCGCGACGACCCTGCGTTTGGTCGGCCCCCAGGATTTGGCGGCGTAGCAAGTCTCGGCATAACGGCGCAGCACGCCCAATCCCTGCAGCGCCCGGTCGGTGGCACAGGCATCGCCGCGATTGACGATGACGGGATCGGCATGGAGCGCCTTGTTGCCGGGCAGGCCGAACACATAGTCGATGCCGTTCGCCTCGCACCACGCCATGATCTCGGGGCGGCCGTAATGGCCATCACCGCGTAGCGTGATGCGGGTATTGGGCCAGTGGCAGCGGATGCGCCGGATCAGCCGACGCACATGGCCTGCCGTCTCGACCCCCGATGGGCTCTTGCCGGTGCGCAGCAGCATCGCCACCGGACGTCCAGTCGCGGTGTCATAAACATGGATCGGCAGGAAGCAGCGCTCGCCATAATGGCCGTTCCAGAAGGAGAGCTGCTGGCCGCCATGGACGACATCAACTGTCTCATCTATATCAAGCGTCACCGCGACCGGCGGCACGGGATAGCTCGCGCAGTAGAGATCAACGAGCGCGCCTGTCAGACGCACCAGTTCGCGCGTCGTCGGCGCATTCTCCCAGCGGCTCATCGTTGGCTGGCTTGCCAGGCCGATCACGCCGCCGGGCAGTTTGCCGAGCGCCAGCTTGAACCCAGGATCGTGACGCAAACTGTCGAGATCATCGGCATCTTCATAGCCGCAGGCGATCGCCAGCATGCGAGCGCGCAGGATGTCGTCGAGATCGTGGACGACGCGGCTCTGGTCGCGAGGGTCGCAAATGCAGGCGGCAAGCCGTTCCGCAATGCCAAGCTGTCGCTCGGCCTGCGCCAGCAGCAATACGCCACCATCGGATGTCAGCCGACCGCCGTCGAAGGCGGCGGTCATTTTCTTGCGGCAAATCGCTGGGAATGAGAAACCGAGGAGGCTATCATCTGCCATGGCGGTCGTGGCACTTTCTGTCCGGCGTAGAGGGATGATTTAAGCACCCTTTCTCTACTCCAGATCAGTAACTTACGCCACGTCCGCCAACCCCATCCCATGCCGCCGGTGAATAAGACGGGCTAGAGCATTATCATGTCTTTTTTCGAACGACTGACCCCGAATCGATTTCGCGCTACAGAGCTTGTCAGCGGCGCTTGGAACGTCAGTGAGCAGCACATTGCGCCGGCGCTGGGGTTGCTCGCTCATGCAATCGAGCGGGACCATGCAGCTCGTCATGAGACATCATTGACGCTGGCCCGCATTTCGTACGACATTCTCGGTACTTTGCCGATCGACGAATTCGACATTGACGTATCTGTGATCCGGCCAGGGCGGACGATCGAGTTGATCGAAGCGCGTCTTATCTACGCGGCGCGCGCCGTCGTTATCGCAAGGGCGTGGCTTCTTCAAACTCCCGATACGTCCGCAATTTCTGGGACTCCGGTGCTCGAAATCCCATCGCCTGAGACCATGGACGAGTGGAAAGCCGAGACATTGTGGCGGGGCGAATTTATCCGCTCTGTCGAGGTTCGCCGATCGTTACTCGAGGTAGGGCGCGCAGTTTCGTGGGTCCGTTCTAGAGCGCCCCTGATTGCGGGAGAGAGCGTCAGTCCGACGGCCAACGCGCTCGGGATCATCGATATAGCTAATGGACTCGCGGCGAGAGTGGACGTCGATAAGATCACTTTCCCGAATATCGACTTGACTGTTCACCTTGTTCGCAAGCTTCGAGGATCATGGCTGGGCTTGGACACGATGGTGTCGTTTGGTCCTGATGGTATCGGCCTAACCCACAGCATAGTTCACGATCAGTATGGACCGATCGGAGTCGTGTCGCAAAGTTTGACTATACGGCGCTAACGCATCCCAAAGCGTCGGTCGTCGGCTACGCTCGAAACCCGAGGGTTCCCCTTGGGAGTCGGCTCGGCGGCTGCCTCGCGATGGGCTGTCGGGCAGGAGAAAGCACGCAAGGTCAGCTTGACTTCAGGTCGTTCAATGTGGTGACTCAAGCGTCGGCGGCACCAATGAAATAAGCGCGGCGGTCGCGATCATGCGGTCGGATGCGAGAGTTTCAGCTTCTTGCGTGAAGTACGAGGCTTGCGCTTTACGGAATAGTCGGGAGCAACCATCGAATAGTTGGCCGGGAGATTTCATTGGCGCGATAGTCGTCAGGAGTCATCTGACAAAGGGCCATCAGATGGCACTTGAGCATCTTGAGCTTCTTACCATCCTCGAGGCAGATAATATATTCGGGCTTGACGGATGTGCGCACCGAAACCGCAGGTCGTGCCGGTTCGCCCACTGATGCCAGCCTTCACCACCTGTGACACTTTACCTCACGCGTTGGTAAAGTGTCACGCTTGGCAAAATCGTGCATATAACCATGTTTGGGATTCACATGGCGGATGGGTGTGTTAGGTTCATGCTATGTTCCAGCCTGATCTCTTCTCGACCGATGACAAGGAAACAATGGACCTACCGGCGGTGATCGAACGGCTCGCCGCCATCTCGCGGCGTCCGCGTTATACCTATATGGTCCTCAACCTGATCGCGAAGGCAGCGGGATCTACCGGCAGAGCCGGTCCATATGTCCAGGACGCCGGTCGGCATATACCGCTTCGCGATTGGCTCTGTGACGCTCTGGTACCCATGGCCCAGCGGGACGCACGTCGGCTCACTATTGTCGAAGCTGTCCGGAGCGACCTTGAACGCCGGCATGCTCTTCCCGCCGATGAGGAGGCTGCGGCCCGCGTCATCGATCAAGACGTCCGAGCGCGCGTTCGCAGTTCCGGCCGGTGCAACGTCAGCAGGGCCGTATCAGACCTTGTACGAGCAGGCCTCGTAAAGCGCCATTATCAGGGCTATAGGGTCGATCATCACAATCGCGGCGCGCAGCGCGAAGCGGTCTACACCATCACCCATGAGGCTCGACGAGCTCTCGGTCGGTACAGCTAACCACGCAGGGACACCGAACGGGATGATCCACCCGATGTTGCATCCTGAGAAACGCCATCGTTGCGGCTGAGATACTTTCCAAGATCAATGGATGAACAGGATTATTTCTGTCCGAGAAGTGTAATTCTCGGACAGTGGATTGATGCGCGGAAGCGGGTGCGATATGGATCGTGCGATGACCGGGAATGAGGATCCGTCGCGACTGGTGCCGATCGCCGTGTTCCCGTCCGGGACTGGCTCTCAGATGCGATGGTCCCGATGGCGCAGCGTGATCCCAAGCGCCGCGCGACGACAGCCGCAGTGCGCGACGAACTCTCCCGCAGTGGAGATCTGCCGGCCGATCCCGCTGAGGCGCATGCAATCATTGACGCCGAGGTGCGGCGCCGTGTGCTCCGATCTGGTCGGTGCAGTCAGTCGGGCGGTCTCCGATCTGGTGAAGGCGGGGCTCGTTCGTCGGCATTATCAGGGACCGGGTGGACCACCATAATCGTGGCGCTCAGCGCGAGGCGGTGTACACCATCACCGAAGCAGCTGCGTGTGCGCTCGTATCTCAACGGGCCTGATGGAAGTGAAGTTTGCCGGGGTACCGCTTTTCACCATTCCAAGGATTTCACCGACTCGTTGAAACGGTGCTTCTAGTGAAATAATTTGCTATTTCAGCGGAATCGTGATTTCAACGGTCCGGTGAAAGACCCAACCGGCACCGAACGACGGGCGGCAGAAGCGCTCAAGGCCTTCCTTGGCTCGATCCCCCAATTTGCCCTTGGCCAATTAACGGTGACCGGCGAGCCCGGCGAGTCCGATCGCGGTGTCGACATCGTTGCGGAAACGGAGTTCGCCGGCCGCCCAGTCAGGCTCATGATCGAGGTCAAGGGCAACGGGCAACCCCGGATAGCGCATCAAGCGGCCTACCAGCTCAAACGCTATCTGGATCAAACCGGCCAGGACGGTGTGCCGATGTTTATGGCGCCCTATCTATCCGAACAGGCGCAAGCGGCATGCCGGGACGAGGGCATCGCTTACCTCGATTTCCAGGGCAACGCGCGCCTCGTCTTCGATACCATCTACATCGAACGCAAGGTTGAAGGGAAGCCAGAACCCGAGCGACGCTCCCTTCGCACCCTGTTCAAGCCCAAGTCGGCCCGCATCCTGCGCGTGCTGCTGAACGAACCTCAAAGGGCTTGGCGCGTGACCGAACTCGCCGAAGAAGCCAAGGTCAGCCTGGGGCTGGTCAGCACGATCGGATCCGCGCTGCGCGACCGCGATTGGGCCGATCAAACCGAACAGGGGCTGCGACTTGTCGATCCTTCCGGTTTGCTGGACGAATGGGCACGCAACTATGAGCAGCCCAAAGGCGAAGAGGTTCGGCTCTATACCCACCTCCACGGCAAAGCCCTGTCCGAGCGTCTGCGTGATTTGGCGACCGAGGAAGGGAGGGCGGCACTGGCCTCGTTCAGTGCCGCCGATTGGTACGCGCCCTTCGTCCGCCAGAGCACGAGCTATTTCTATGCCGACGAGAAGGGGCTCGGCGCCTTGCGGACGATTCTCAATCTGAGCTCGCCGGCGAAGGGTGCGAACATCGTCGTGCGCATCCCCGATGAGGATGGCGTGCTCGATGACGCGCGACTGGTCGCCCCGGGAGTCATTGCGACCAGTCCCGTCCAGACCTATCTCGATCTCATGGCGGGCGGCGAGCGTGGCGCCGAAGGAGCCGAACATCTGAAAAACAAGCTCTTGCGGTGGCCAGCATGAACGACGAACCGCAATCGGCCACAGATTACGACGATCGCACAAGCGCCGCGGTACGATCGGTGCTCGTTGAAATCGGCCAGACGCTGGGCAGCTTTCGCGGGAAGTTCGCAGTTATCGGCGGTGCCGTTCCATGGCTGCTGCTCGAGGACAGCGAGATGCGCCACGTCGGCACCCTCGACATCGATCTCAGTCTCGATGCGCATGCCTTGGCTGCTGGGGAAGAGTATGTCGCTCTTGTCGATGCCCTTCACGGCCAGGGTTACGCCCCTCGTGACACACTCAAATATTTCCAGATGGTCCGGACGGTGCAACCGAAGGATGATGGACCGCCGATTGATGTAATCGTTGATTTCCTGCGACCCTATGACGCCGTTCTGGAAAAGAATCGGCCGCCGCTCACCACTGAGTTCGCGACCCAGCGCGCATCCGGTGCGGAGTTGGCCATCCATTTCCACGAGCTCGTCGCGATCGAAGGCGACATGCCCAAGGGCGGGACCAACAAGGTCATGATCGCAGTCGCCTCGATTCCGGCGCTTCTCGCCATGAAAGGCTTCGCGCTCGAGGGGCGGTACAAGCAGAAAGACGCCTACGACGTCTATTACTCGATTCGGAATTATCCCGGCGGAATCGACGCGCTCGCCGAAGATTGCCGCCCGCTGCTCGATCATCAGAGCGGCAGAGATGGCTTCGCGCATGTTGTCGCGAAATTCGACGACCCGGACGGCTACGGTCCGACGTGTGTGCGCAACTTCGTCGAGGGCTCCGACATCCTTGATGGCCGAACCCCGGACGAGTGGCAACAGGATGCCTTTGGTCAGGTCGATGCCTGGGCCTGTGCGATGGGGCTGCGATGACACACCGATCTGCGGGGCCACGATGAAGCTCATTCACACAGCGGACTGGCAGCTCGGAAAGCCATATGGCCGGTTTGAGCCGGAGGTACGCGCCGCGCTCTCCGAGGCACGCTTTGACGCTATTGATGCTATCGGCAAGGAGGCAGTTCGCCACGGCGCGGATCATGTCTTGGTCGCCGGCGACGTCTTCGACACCGAGGGACCAGAAGACCGCACGATCGTCCAGGCGATCTCCCGAATGGAGCGCTATGGCTGCAAGTGGTGGCTCCTGCCGGGCAATCACGACTTTGCGCGCAATGGCGGCCTCTGGGACCGCGTGCGCCAACGCGCCGGTAGCCGCATTACCGTCTTGTCAGAAGCGCAGCCTCACGAGATCGAGCCGGGCGTCTGGCTGCTGCCGGCACCGCTCACGCATCGCCACAATCTCGACGATCCTACCGAGCGCTTCGACAGCATGGAAACACCTGGCGCTCGTATCCGCATCGGCCTCGCACACGGATCGATTCGCGACTTCGGCACCCAAGGCGAGACCAAAAACCAGATCGCTCCCGACCGGGCCCGTCGCTCTTCCCTTAGTTATCTTGCGCTCGGTGATTGGCATGGGACGCTCAACGTCGATGCGCGCACCTGGTACGCCGGCACCCCCGAAACCGATCGTTTCCAGCGGGACGACCCCGGCCATGTGCTGCTCGTCGACGTTGACGAGGGTCGCGAACCGTCCGTTACCCCGATCCGCACGGGACGTTTCCAGTGGATCAGGCAGAGCTGGATGGTGAACGACCAGGCCGGCTTCGATGCCGAGTGTAGCCAATTGCTGGCATCTATCGATCCACCGTCAACGCTCCTCGAGCTATCCCTGGCCGGAATCACCAGCCTCACCGACCGGGTCGGGATGCTTGGCAGACTGGAAAACGACGTCGGGCACCGCGTCCGTTATCTCGACGTTCGGGCCGCCGACCTTGTCGGCCGCCCCAGCGAGGATGATCTTGCAAGCCTCTTGGTAGAGGGCATGCTCGGCGTGGCAGCGGCGAAGCTCTCCGCCTTAGTGGAGACTGGCGGTCCAGATGTATCGATCGCGAAGCGGGCGCTGGAGCGCCTGTTCGTCGAATATAGCCGGGAGGACAGGGCATGAGCCTGTACCTGCGCCGGATCGCCGTCGACGGCTTTCGTAAATTTCGGGAGCCGATGGCGATCGAAGGCCTGACCGACGGTCTGAACATCGTTATCGAACCCAACGAAACCGGTAAGTCGACAGTGTTAGAGGCGCTTCGCGCCGCGTTTTTCGTGCGCCACGGTACCAAGAACCAGCTTGCCCAGTCGTTCGCCCCTTATGGTGAAGCCGTCGGTCCGGAAATCCGGGTTTCATTCGATGCCGATGGTGCACCGTGGACTGTGACAAAGCGCTTCCTGCGGGGCGCCTCGATCGAAGTCACCGGGCCACAGGGCAAGGCTCAGGGCGAAGAGGCCGAAGCTCGCCTCCACGCACTTCTCGGGTCGGTTCGCGACACCAGCCAGAAGGGCGATGCCGGGACATACGGTGCTCTGGGGCTCCTCTGGGTGGCACAGGCCGACGCGCTCGCCGTCACCGCGCCAGGACAAATCGTCCGCGACACGGTCCGATCGACGCTTGAAGCCGAGGTGGGCTCGATCATGGGTGGCCCCGCCTACACGCGCGTCCGGACCAGGATCGACGAGCAATTCGGACGGTACTGGTCTCCAACCGGGCAAAAACGAGGACGACAGAACGAGGCGCGAGAGCGTGTCGAGCTGGCCGAAGGGGCCGCGCGCGACGCCGCTGAACGCCTAGCCGGACTGGAAAGGACGTTCTCCGACCTCGAAACCGCGCGCGCCAGGCTGAAGGTCCTTCACCGCGAGATCGCCGACGACACGGATGCCCAGACGCGCAAGGATCTTTCCGCCTCCCTTGAGACCGCGCGCGCGGCCGCGCAAATCCTCGCCACGCGCCGGGCCGAGCATGAAGCCGTCACCGCGAAGATGCGCGGCCTGGAAGATCTCGTCGACCGTCATCGCAAGGCGATCAAAGAGCGCGACAGCGCCGAACTCGCCCTCGGGCAAGCGCGCGCGCGCCGCGCCGACGTCCGCGATGGCTTGACCACGGCGCAGCAAAGACTTGTCGATACCCGCAGCGCCCTGGGGGCTGCGCGAACTGCGCGGCAGGAAGCTTGGGGCGCGCTCAGCACGGGTGAGGAGCTTCTGCGCGCATCGCGTCGCAGGACTGCCGTTGCCGCGGCACGCAAGCGGCACGCCGAACTTGTCGATTTTGAACGGCTTCAGGACGAGGCGAAAGCCCTTGCAACGACGCTTATTGCCGCAAAGACCATGGAGACGATCGAGGCTAACGAGCGGCTTCTCGCCGAAGCGCGCGCACTGCAGGCGGCGGGCGCCACGCGGATCGCCCTGTCAGGCGATGCTGCTGGCATATTGATCGACGGCGAGCCGATGGCGCTCGGCGAACGAGTCCTGACTGGCGAAACCCGTGTTCGGCTCGGCAACGCCGAGCTGATCATCATACCACCGGCAGGGGCGGCAAGTGCCGAAGGAGCGCTCTCCACGGCGCTGGAAAGACAAAAGTCCGCGCTTGCGGAACTGGGGGTTGCGAGCCTGTCGGCGGCACGCGCACGGAACGATGCTGCGCGGGATGCCGCAAGCGAGCTGCGTACAATCGCGGCGCGCATCGCCGCCGTGACGCCGGCCGACGACAGTATCGGGCTCGCTGCCGGCGCCGACGCACTCAAGCTTTTCCTCGTCGAATTGGTCAATGATGCTGATACGGTCCCAGCTGAACTCCCGGATATCGCGCTCCTCACCATGACACTGGAAGCAGCCGATACTGCGCTTGCTCGCGCCGAAGGTGCTCAGGAAAGCGCTGTCGAAGCCCTCGGCCGCATCGAACAGGAGGATGCGCCGCTGGCCAGCGCGGAAGCGGGCGCCGCCAGCACTCTCGCCAACGCCAGCACCCAGATCGAGACGATTGAGGGCCGCCCGGAATTCCCAACTCTTGCGGCTGATGTCGCTCGTGCCCGCGAGCAGACTGCCGAGGCGGCTGTGAGGCTTGAGCAGGCCTCACGCGATGCTACCGCGCACGACCCGGCGGCGATCACGCGGAAAATCGAGACAATCGACGCCCGGACCAAGGCAGCGGGGGAGGCGCGCACCAAACTCGAGATGGAAGTCGCCCGACTGGAAGGGACCATCGAGAGCGAGGGAGGCAAAGGTCTCGCCGATCGGGAGGCTGGTGCTCGCGAAGAGGCGGAGGCGGCACGCGCGGCTCTGCAGCGCATCACTGAGGAGGCCGACACGCTTAAGTTGCTGCGCGATACGCTCGACGAAGCGCGCGACGAGACGTCAGCCAAGTTCGTCGGCCCGGTCGCAAAACGGGCGAAACGGCATATCGAGCGGCTTTTGCCGGGATGCGACCTTAGCTTTTCAGAGGATCTGACCCTCGAAGCTGTCGTGCGCGGCGGGATCAGCGAAGGGTGCGGCGATCTGTCGCGCGGCACACAGGAGCAGCTGGCGGTGCTAACGCGGATCGCGTTTGCGGATATGCTTCTTGAACAGGGCCGGCCGGTATCGCTGATCCTGGACGATCCGCTCGTCTATGCCGACGATGCCCGGCTCGACCTGATGGTCGAAATATTGAGCGAGGCGGCCGAGCGGATGCAGGTCATCCTGCTGACCTGCCGCGATCGGACATTCCGCCATGTCGCGGCGAACCGGATCAGCCTTTCTTCCATCATTTTGAAAGACCGCCTCAATGCGTCGGCGGCCTGAACTCTCCTTGACCGGTTGGGACCAGCGGCCCACCCTCAACATAGGGGGATGAGTGCTCGTGGCGCGGACTGCCGAATATTCGATCAAGGGTTACGTTTATCAGTTTCTCCGATATCTTTCGGAGATCCTCGCTGCGACTGACGGCGCTACAATAACGATCGAGGGAGCGATCGAGGACATCGACGTCACGACACCGGACCTGACGACGGCCGTTCAATGCAAATATCACGAGCAGGCTGAGAAGTTCACACTAGGAAAGGTCTACAAGCCAATCCTGCTGATGCTGGAGCACTTCTCGCATCATAGCGCCCCTCCTAAGGTTCATTACAGGCTCTTTTGCTATTTTCCTGGTTCGTCCGGGTCACAATCCTTAACGCGCGCAGAGCTGGAAACAGTACTCGCCACCAATTCCGTGCCCCTAAAGGCGATTGTGGCACGCCTCGCGCCCGGAGCGGATCTGGACCTGTTTCTGAGCCGGTTTTCGATCGAATTTGGGCCTACTTGCGAGGCGCTTCAGGACACGGTCCTAGCGTCGCTGAACGCAAAGGGCTTCTCGTCCGAAGACGTCGATGCGATCGTATATCCGAACGCCTTCCAGCGCATTGTCGACCTAGCTACTCGGTCGACAGCGGCGGAGCGGACGGTTGAGCCGTCGGCTTTCATCACGGCGCTGCACGATGTGCGGCAGGTCACCTTCACGCGCTGGACTCGCGAGCTTGCGACCCGTGCCAAAATTTTTCAGCGATTGCGCAAGGATCTCAAATTCTCGCTCGGCCAGAATTCACGAGGGCGGCACTTCGTCATCGATCCGACGATGATCGCCAACTTTGACGGCGAGATAGTCAGATTTATCAAGAAGTTCAGCGAGCGCTACAGCTTCAAATATCTGCACGCCAACCCGCCGCTCTTCGCGATCACGGGAGAATATGACGTCGGCGCATTGCAGACGAGACTGCACGACGTCGGCCTCCGATGTGCCAACGGCTTGGTGGGCGGCACCGAGTTTCGGCCCACAGAACTTTTCCGAAAGCCGATGCGACGGAAAAGCCCAGACGAGCTCGAGTTTAGGGTGAGGCTGGCGAAGCGCTCGGTCGTGACCGAAATAGGCCCGAAGCGACCGGATGACCTGTTCCTCGTGAACATCGCAGATGACGACTGGGACCATCCGGACGTCAACGTTCACAAATTCGAGATCGAGCGTCTCTCCGACCTGGAATACGCGCTTCAGCTAAGGAACGATTATGCTTGAGCTTGGAGCCCCAATCGGCTGCGTGACCGACAGCTCGCCCTCACTTATTCGAATTGAAATCAGCGGTGCGGAGGAGTTCGAAAAGCACAAGTCGAAGCTCGGCGTAGGGCAATATCTCCTGATCGCCTCGGGCAACAGTCTGCACCTGCTGAGCACGATCACGGCGGTACGCGCGTCTCATACCGAGCGCTCTCATGGCTCTGGTGATGCCGAGGTCGGCGGAGAAGTCGAGGCTGTCGCCTTTCGATTTCAGGTCGACACGCAACCCATCGGGACCTTGTCTGACGAGAGCGAATTCACCCGCGGTTCACATTCATTGCCGGTACCGACCGAATTTGCCTATGTCACTCCTCCAGAGGTATTGAGCAGCATCTTTTCGGACCAGATCAAATCCCCATTTCCGCTGGGTACACTCAGCATCGCCCCTGAAGTCCGGTTCGACATCGATGGCGACCGGTTTTTCAGCAAGCATGTCGCCGTGGTCGGTTCGACTGGATCCGGCAAGTCATGCGCCGTTGCCAAGATCCTTCAGACGGTGGTCGGGATCGAGTCCAAGGCGAACAGCCATAAAGCCGCGCAAAAGAACGCGCATATCGTGATCTTCGATATCCATGCTGAGTATGCTGCAGCGTTTCGGCTTGCCGACGAGGAGAGTTTCACACTCAACCTGCTCGACGTGGACACTCTCCGACTGCCCTATTGGCTGATGAATGCCCAGGAACTGGAGGAGATGTTCATCGAGAGCAACGAACTCAACTCGCACAACCAAGTTTCGCAATTCCGCCATGCCGTCGTGCGGAACAAATGTCGGCATAACCCCGGACTTTCAAACGTGTCGTTCGATAGCCCGGTTTACTTTTCTGTCGACGAGGTGGTGACCTATCTGGAGAATATGAACTCGGAGGTCATCGGCAAGTTGCCCGATGAAGGAAAGCCAAAGCTGGCTGACGGAACGCTTATCGCGGACAGAGACGCGTATTATTTCAATGCAGCGCAGAGCTTCGTGGTTTCGTCCACCGCGGCCGCGACGAAGGCGTCGAATGGTCCTTTCCACGGCGAGTTCGATCGGCTTATCCTCCGGCTCCGTACCCGTCTCGCAGATCCGCGCCTTCGCTTCCTCTTCTATCCGCAGAAAGCCGATGGTAGCCCGTTATCGACCGGTGACTTTGCGGACGTGGTGCGACAATTCACCGGCTACCTCACGAAATCGAACGTCTCCATCGTGGACCTCAGCGGGATCCCATTCGAGGTCCTGAGTATCGTCGTGAGTCTCATTTCCAGAATGATCTTCGACTTCGGATTCCATTATTCGAAAAGCCGACATGTGGGCGGCCAGGTCAGCGACGTCCCCATCATGATCGTCTGCGAGGAAGCGCATAATTATGTGCCTCGATCCGGCGGTGCTCAGTATGACTCTTCCAGGAAATCGATCGAGCGCATCGCCAAAGAGGGTCGAAAATATGGGGTGACGCTGATGGTTGTCAGTCAGAGACCGTCGGAGGTCTCAGAGACAATCTTCTCGCAATGCAGCAACTTCATTGCTCTACGACTCACCAATTCGGTCGATCAAAGCTATATCAAATCGCTGCTTCCCGACCTGTCTGCCGGGATTGGCGACCTCCTTCCCAACCTCGGTCAAGGCGAATTCCTTACAGTCGGGGATGCGCCATTGATGCCGACCGTCGGACGATTCGCCTTGCCGGTGCCTGAGCCGCATTCGCGAAGCGTCAATTATCTCCAGGAGTGGAATGCGGGATGGCGCGAGGTCAATTTCGACGACGTCATAGAGCGTTGGAGGGGGAAGATGCTCGCTGCCTCATGATATTCAGCGCGCCACCACCCGGCTGGATGAGCCCGTTAGAGCGCCGGGCAACGTTCAGCGGGCCGGGAAAGGTGACCACCGCTCGCCATCGGACTGGGCCGATTGCGCCGCTGTGGCTAAAACGAAACCAACTATTGGTCGGGGGAAACTGATTCGTGGACGATTTTGAACAGCAGCCATTTGCCGATGCCGAGTTTGCCGAGAACCCTGAGCAGCGCTGCCCATGCGTCCTCCTGATCGATACCTCGTCCTCGATGCGCGGCGCGCCGATCGATCAGCTCAACCAGGCTCTCATCGAATTCAAGGAAGAGCTAATCGGCGACGCCATGGCGGCAAAGCGCGTCGAGCTGGCGATCATCACGTTCGGCCCCGTCCAGACCCGAACTGACTTCACCACCGTCGACGGCTGGTATCCTGAGGCCTTTGAGGCAAACGGCGTCACGCCCCTCGGAGAGGCCGTGGTCTCGGCCCTCAATCTTCCGGGGGAACGGAAAGACCGGTACCGCGCGAACGGCATCAAATATTACCGCCCATGGATATTCCTCATCACCGACGGCGCGCCCACGGATGACTGGCAGGAAGCTAAGCGCCGCGTGCATGCGGGCGAAGAGCGCAAGGAATTCATGTTCTACTCGGCAGGCGTAGAGGGCGCAGACATGTCGGTCCTCTCCCAGATCGCCACGCGTGCGCCGCTCAAACTTCGTGGCCTCGCCTTCCGGGAACTGTTCCAGTGGCTCTCAAGCTCGCTGAGCGCCGTCTCGCAGTCCAATCCTGGCGACGCCGTGCCGCTTGCCAATCCCACGGCACCGGACGGCTGGGCCGTTGCCGGCTGATCTCGGGCGGTGGCGCTGGGCCGCCGCCTCGAGGATCGGAACGTCGCACCTTCGAGCCGGCACCCGGAAACAAGACGCCTACACCGTCAAGGTGCCCGGGCCTGATGCGCTATGCGTGATCGTTTCGGACGGAGCCGGCAGCTCCAGCCATGGCGGCGAGGGCGCCTCCCTGGTCTGCCGGATGTTGTCGACTGCCGTCTGCGGATGGATCTCCGATGAGGAAGGACTGCCGTCCGACGATCAGATCCACGAGTGGATCGATCTCGTTAGGGACCGGATCGCACTCGTTGCGGAAAAACGGGAGCTCACAAAGCGCCAATTCGCCTCGACGCTGATCGCCCTTGTCGTCCGTGGAGAGGAACTGCTCGCGCTGCAGATCGGAGACAGCGCCCTGGTCGCGCGGAAGGAAGGGCAGTGGGAGGCGATCTGCTGGCCCGAAAATGGCGAGTTTGCGTCCACCACCTATTTCGTGACTGACGATCCAGAACCGCGCCTCCAGATCGCTCGCAAAGCCGCCGGCGACTTTGACGCCTTCGCGGCGTTTTCCGACGGGATCGAGAGCATCGCGTTGCACCATGCCCACCAAGAGCCTCATGCGCGCTTCTTTGATCCGATGATCAAACCGGTCGACCAGGCGGCTGAGCGTGGGCGACTTATCGGCCTCTCGGCGGCTTTGGGACGTTACCTCGACGGCCCGGCCATCTGCGACCGCACTGACGATGACAAGACGCTGGTACTGGTATCGCGGGGGTGACCCAGCCTGCGATCAAGATCGATGGTCGGCCATTCGCGCTGGGCAAGCGCATCGGCAAGGGGGGCGAAGGTGAGGTCTTCGCCGTCGAGAACAAGCCCGACAGCGCCGTCAAAATCTACAAGGACGAGCTGCGGGCGAAACGGGAACCGAAGGTTCGCGCGATGGTCCTTGCTGACCTTGCCGACACCGCGAAATTGGTGGCGTTCCCGGCTGCGATCGCGACCGACGGTCGCGGAGGCTTCCTCGGCTTCCTGATGCGCCTCGTATCTGGCTACCGGCCGATCCACGAACTCTACGGCCCTAAATCTCGCAAAGCCCATTTCCCGAAGGCTGATTACCGCTTCCTCGTGCGCGCGGCCCTCAACGTGTCCAGTGCGGTGGTGAAGGTCCATCAGAGCGGCTGCGTCATCGGCGACTTCAATCATTCTGGTGTCCTGGTATCGACCGAGGCGACGGTCTCGCTCATCGATGCGGACAGCTTTCAATATTCCAAAGACGGAAAGCTGTTCCCGTGCGTGGTCGGCGTGCCCGATTTCACGCCGCCCGAACTGCACGGTGCCGATCTATCGTCTGTCCGCCGCACTGAAGCGCACGACAATTTCGGCCTGGCGGTGGCAATCTTCCACCTGCTGGCAATGGGAAAGCACCCCTATGCCGGCCGCTTCTCCGGTGGTGACCTTTCGATGAGCGACGCGATCGCACAGCATCGCTTCGCCTTTTCGCAGGCACGCGCATCCGAAACGCGCGCGACCCCGCCGCCCGGATCGGTGAGCCTCAACGACTTCCCACCCCAAATCGCCGCCGCATTCGAAGCAGCCTTCGGTCGAAATCCGGCGGCTCGGCCCGGTGCCGTCACCTGGGCAACGCTGATGAAAGAACTCGAGCAGGCGCTGAGCCACTGCGGAAAGGTACGAACGCACTATTATCCGTCAGCAGCGTCATCCTGTCTGTGGTGCCGTGTGGCTGGCCAGTCCGGGGTCGATATGTTCCCCGACCTGCTTGGGCCCACCCCGCACGTCGCGGCCGGTGGGCATTTCGACGTAGAGCGTATCGCCGCGCAGTTCGCGGCCATCAAATTGCCTGATCCAGCCTCGTTGCTCCCACAATGGTCTGGTCAGATTACGGCCACGAGCGAGGCGGTTGCCGCAGCCAACCGCGCACGCATCGGGCATAGGGCCCTGGGGGCTGTAGCTATGCTTGCCGCGATAGGCGGGTTTCTGGCCGCCGCCAATTTCGCGATCATGTGGATCGGCATCGGCATCTTCGGCCTCATCAGGTTCTTCGGCGGATCGGTCGAACAGGCACCGTTCAAGAGGGCTTACAATGACGCGGTCGCCCGGGTTCGTTCGCTTCAGCAAGGATTCGTTGATCGGCTTGGCCTCACCGAGCTGGTCACGGTCAAGACCGACGTCGAGGCCTGGATCCGATCGTACCGCGACCTTGATCGTGACCTCGCGCAGAACATCCAGAAGTTGAAGGCGTCGCGCGAAGCTCGGAAGCGGGAGGAGTATCTCGATCGCTTTCTAATCCGCCGTGCCCGCATCGCTGGCATCGGCCCGGCCAAAACAGCGACCCTCGCATCCTATGGCGTCGAGACCGCAGCGGACATTAAGCCGAACGCGGTACGCGCTGTGCCCGGCTTTGGTGAGGCGATGACGGCGAAGCTGCTGGCCTGGCGCAAAGGGCACGAAGACAAGTTCAGCTACAGCTCGGTTCCAGACGCTTCCGACGTACAGTCTGAGAATGCCGTGCGTGCCAACTGGGCCGCGAAGCGCGCCGATCTCCAGACCAAGATACGCTCTGCCTTGGCGGCGCTAAACACAGCGCCGCAGCAGGTCGCAATCCGTGCGCGGAACGGCGATCCCGCTCTGCTGGACGCGCTCGCAAAGCGCGCTCAGGCAGCACACGATCTCAAGGCGCTTGGAATGCCTGTACCGACTGCTGCACCGTTTACGATACAGACCCGGCAGGCACCATCGTCGGTGCCACCTCGAGGTGGTCCGCCTCGCTCAGCGCCGGCTGGAAGCGCATCAGCGCCAAGCTGTCCACCGTGCGGATCGTCGATGCGGCGTCGGACCGCTCGGAAAGGCCATCGCGCTGGGAACCAGTTCTGGGGCTGCAGCCGCTATCCGACGTGTCGAGGAACTCGGAACTAGAAGCCGCCGAGACGGAGCGCTCACTGAAGACGTGTGTCCGATAATGTTTTTTATCGGACATGACTGGTGGTCGATTCGGAAGGGTGGCATAAGCGCAAAATTGGCCAATCTCGACGGCGGCACCGACTTTGCACGACCCGATTCCCGATGACGATGCCGACGCCGGCGAACGACCCGCATCGAACCTGCCCGTGGTCGTGTCGGCCGAGCCGAGCCTGCCCGACATCCTCGATCGCAAGATCGAGCGCGCCACCGCCTACGCGAATGCCGCGAGATCGGCCGCGACCCGCAAAGCCTATGCCTCCGACTGGGTGATCTTCACGCAATGGTGCGCGGAGTTGGCGCTGACGCCGCTGCCGGCGTCGCCCGGCCAGGTCGCGACCTTCGCGGCGGACCAGGCCGATGCCGGTCTCAACCCCTCGACGATCGTGCGGCGCGTGGCCGCCATCGGTCACTACCACCGCGCGAGCGGCTATCCCGCGCCGACCGCCCAGCCCGACGCCGGCGGACTCGCCGAGGTCATGGCAGGCATCCGCGCCGAGAAGGGCACGCGAAAGGTCAAGAAGCGGCCGGCGGACGCCGCTGCTCTGCGCAACATGCTGGCCGAGGTTCAAGGCGACGGCTTACGCGCGGTCCGTGACCGGGCGCTGCTCGCGATCGGCATGGCGGCCGCGCTCCGGCGCTCCGAACTCGTCGCCCTCGAGTTGGCCCATGTCGGCCTCGTTCCCAAGGGTCTCGAGATCCTGGTCGCCCGCTCCAAGACCGATCAGGACCGCGAAGGCGCGACCATCGCCATTCCGGAAGGAACGAGGATCCGACCGAAGGCTTTGCTGCTCGAATGGATGGCCGCGGCCGGCCATACGAGCGGTCCGCTCTTCAGGCGCCTCACCCGCAGCGACCTGCTCACCGACGACCCTATGTCGGACAAAGCCGTCGCGCGTCTCGTCAAGCGCTATGCAGCGGCGGCGGGATATGACCCCGGCGAGTTCTCGGGTCATTCGCTACGATCAGGCTTCCTGACCGAGGGCGCCGGCCAGGGCGCGACGATCTTCAAGCTGCAGGAAGTCAGCCGGCACAAGACCGTGCAGATCCTGTCCGAATATGTCCGCGACGCCGATCGCTTCAACAACCACGCCGGAGAGCGCTTCCTGTGATCCTCGCCTTCACCGACCTTCTCATCAAAGTAGGTTGCGAACCTGCCCAGGTCCGCCTCCTACGCCACCAGACCAAGGCTCCGAGCGGACGGACGCCCTATGCCTTGTGGCGCGATCGCCTGCCGGCGTTCGAGGAGTACCAGTGTGTGCAGACCAGCGCGAACCGGCCGAACCTCGCCGCTCCGCTTTGGGCGAGCTTCGTAGTGCCGCCCAGCGGCACGACCCTCTTCGTGGGGCTCTATTCGGCCGAGCGCGTGAGCATGGTCGACAGCAGCTGGATCGATCCGCTTTTCGATCGACCCGGCACGGACCTCACCAAGGACGGCCTCGATCGCTACGAAACACGCCTGACCGACAGGCTGGCCGATTACATCGGCCGCCTGTCGATCGGATGGGGCGCGGGGACGAGAAGCTGCGTTCAGCGTGCCGATCGCCAGAACAAGGAGATCGTCGAACTCACCCGCGTGTTCAGGGAGGACGCGTTTCCGGGCTACACGCATTTCATAGCGCTCGTCTCCGAGGTGGAGACGATGCCGGTGGGCTGGATCGCCGCCCTGCGCGCAGCCCGCGGGATCTACCTCCTCTCTTCTCTGAAGACGCGGGAGCAATATGTGGGCTCAGCGACCGGCGATGGCGGATTCCATGCCCGCTGGCTCAACTATGCGGCCGATGGCCACGGCGGCAACATCGGGCTCAAGAGCAGCGATCCGAGCGACTATCAGGTGAGCATCCTCGAGGTCAGCGGATCCGCGCTAAGCGCCGCTGAGATCATCGCCGTCGAGCAGCTGTGGAAGCGCAAGCTGCAGAGCCGCGAGATGGGCCTCAACCGAAACTGATATCGATTTGACCGGAAGGCACTGCAGTGATCACGAAAATGGCGCGCTTGCTCTCATCCCAGGGGATTCGTCCAGCGCATCAAGTCGATCCGTCATCGACAGCAGCCTCATAGCAGCGGCCGCGACCGCTTCGGAGATCGACGGATAGGTTTCCGCTGAGCTCAGCGATACGCCGCCGGCAAAACTGACCGTCGCCTGATATCCATTGCCCTTTGGCGTCGCAGAAAGCGTGACATGGGACATTCGACAAGCCCTCCGGCCGACAACATCTCGAGTCGGTATAGCACGACAAACCGCGACCGGCGCCTTCGTGGCCAATGGTTGTTCAAATCATTGTAACTGGCACCGAAGACGACCGTCGCGTAAAATCTCCAACAGACATTGCCAGTTCGGATCGGCTTCTTCCACCCACCTGAACTACATCGCGGCAACTCACTCCTTTGCCGAAGCGAAGGCGACGGGAAAATCCGCATCGAACGTCAACGCTTTGCGCGGTATGCCCCCTTTGCGCGATGCAGCTGCTCGCCAGCGATTTCGCCTTCCTGCTCGTTGCACTTGGATTTCTCGCTAACAGACGGGCCAATGGAATTGACCCGGCGCTACGCAGGCGTGGTACTGGTCCCGGACTGAGGTCCCTTGTCGGAGGCGAGCGCTTCGAGGATCCACGAAGGGCGACGACGTTCAACCAGTCCGCGCCTATTTGTCAGCCCGGATCACCGCCATTTAATTTGAAGAGCAGCCAGACGTCTTCACAAGACGAGGTCTGCCCGATAGGCGTGGTGTAACGATCGCCTGCGCGGTCAAGGTCGACAAAAACAGGAGCTGCCGCATGACCGACACCGCCGATGTCTCGAGCACGCTTATTACGTTGACCGCCGATATCGTCGCTGCCCACGTCGCCAATAACAGTGTGTCCGTCGCAGACCTATCCACATTGATCGGCAATGTTCATTCCGCTCTGGCCGGCTTGGGATCGGCCCCGGAGCCGTTCGTCGAGCCGACACGGCCTGCGGTTTCCGTGCGCGCATCGGTTAAGCCCGAATATATCATTTGTCTTGAGGATGGTAAGAAGCTCAAGATGCTTAAACGCCATCTTATGACCCATTATCAGATGACCCCTGCGGACTATCGCGCCAAGTGGAATCTCCCGGCCGACTATCCGATGGTTGCTCCCGATTATGCCGAAACTCGGCGAGCGCTGGCGCATAAGATCGGCCTTGGCCGCAAGGCGAAGGTGGCGGAACCGGCTGCGGCCGCTGCACCCGCCGAAAAGCGCAAGCCTCGTACACCACGCAAAAAGCTCGCTCTCTCCCATCCGACCAAATGATCGGAGCCTGCCCAGCGCGCAAATAATCCGAGGGGCCAAGTCGCGTGGGCGGACGGCCCAAAACGCTTACATTGTGAGTGGTGGCGTGGGCACGGGCAGAAAGCCGATCAGCCTTGAGGCGACCGCCTGCGCATGGCCGACTGCCGGGTCATCCAAGCAATCGCATCTCCTGCTGAGCCGCTCACGGGTGGAGAACAGATGCATCGAATGCTCGTTCGTCATTGCGCGTGCGCCGGGTCGGGCGGAAGAATATCCTCGGTATGGGCGATATTCGCAAATCGCGTGCGCTGGATTTTATAACTGCCGGGATGCCAGGTCGATTTTCCCAAGTTCATATTATTTTGTCTCGATAGAGTTGGAGAGAAGCGCTGGAACGATTTCCTCCTTGATATTCTCGCCTGACATTTCAGCCCAGGAATGGCGCATGATCTGGAGACCTCCGCTGATCCCAAGCGACGCGAGGATTGCGGCGACGATCAGATCGGGCCAGCCCGATCCGGTACCGAACACGCCGAGCGCCGCCGCCACGACGGCAATGTTGCCGATCGCATCATTGCGCGAGCATATCCATACCGAGCGCATATTCGCGTCGCCGGAGCGAAAGCGGTAAAGGATGAGCGCGACGACGGCGTTGGCCGCCAGGGCGAGGCTCCCGACGATCGCCATCGTCTCAGCTTGCGGCAATGCGCCGGTGAATGCTGCATAGGCTGTGCTGCCGATGATCCAGAGGCCGAGTGCAAAAAGCGTCGAGCCTTTGAGCATCGCCGCCCGCGAACGCCATGTGAGGGCCATGCCCGCAACGCCAAGGCTGATCGCATAGTTGGCGCTATCGCCTAGAAAATCGAGCGCATCGGCCTTGAGCGCCGCCGATCCCGCCGTCACGCCGGCAACGATCTCGACCCCGAACAGGATCATGTTGATGGCCAGCGCGATCCACACCGCGCGCCGCCAACCGGCGTCCTCGATGCGCTTCGTCTCCGCGCAGCATGATCCGCAACCCGCCATGTCGCCTCGCTTTCCCTGAGTCGACCCGCTATATGCACCCTATAGCCACTAGAGGGTCAAGCGGTGAGAATCGGCGAGCTGGGACGAGTGACCGCGACCAAGGTTGAGACGATCCGCTATTATGAGCAGACCGGCCTGCTTCCGCCGCCCGCCCGGACCAGTTCGAACTATCGTAGCTACGGTGACGGACATCTTGCACGGCTCTCGTTCATCCGCCGCGCGCGCGATCTCGGTTTCCCGATTGAGCAGGTCCGGGCCTTGCTCGACCTGTCGGATGATCACGCGCGCGACTGCGCGACGGTGGACCGGATCGCGACCGAGCATCTGCGCGAGGTCGATCGCAAGATCGCCGATCTGACCGCGCTCCGTCGCGAGCTGAACGCGCTCATCGCATCCTGCGACGGCGGAACGGTCGCCGAATGCCGCATATTGGAGGCGCTCGCGCCTGCCACCGGGACTCCAGATGCCGACGCTTGACGATCAGCTTCGTCGCGCGGTGCGCCTGGTGGCGCTGCTCAACCTCGCTTATTTCGGGGTCGAGTTCGCGGTCGCAATCAAGATCGGCTCGGTGTCGCTGTTCGCCGATAGCGTTGACTTTCTCGAGGACGCGGCAGTCAACTTCCTGATCTTTGCGGCGCTCGGCTGGAGCATGCGCCGCCGCGCCAAGGTTGGCATGGCAATGTCGGCAATCCTGCTCGCGCCCGCACTCGCGCTGTTGTGGACGCTCTGGCAGAAATTCAATGCGCCTGTTCCGCCAGCGCCGGTCCCGCTGTCACTGGCAGCGCTCGGGGCGCTTGCGGTGAACCTGTTCTGTGCCTTTCGTCTCGCGGCCTATCGCCATCACGCCGGCAGCATGACCCGGGCGGCGTTCCTCTCGGCGCGCAACGACGCCTTCGCGAATATCGCTATCATCGGTGCAGCGCTGGCGACCGCCTGGACGTATTCGATCTGGCCGGACGTCGTCGTGGGACTTGCGATCGCCGGCATGAACCTCGACGCGGCACGCGAGGTATGGGCGACGGCGCGGGGCGAGCACCGTTCTGCCGAAGCCTGAAATCCGGGAGCGGCGACGGCGTGCCGAATCTGCGCCGCGGCGTGCTCACGCAGTACGGATGCGTCCCCCTCTTCCGCAATTGCCAGCCGTACCGCTCGCCTGAGCGGCATCAGCCATTCAAATAGATCGCAATCGCCAGCGACATCACAAGTATTGAGAGCCAAATTAAGATCTGGCCAAAAATGTGTAGTACCAGCCCGATCCAGGAATATTGCCGGCGAAGAACGACGGCGCTAGCGACAGCCGTGAAAAACACGATTGCGGCCTGCATCGAGATCGATGGTGGCCGCTGCAAGATCGTGTCGATGATCGGCATAAGCCCGATTGCCGTCACCAGCATCCAAGAGAAGCCGAACGCCAGCGCATCGGCCAAGTTCAAACGCTCGAACGAATTCGCCCGCTGATCTTTCACCCGGAAGCGGGCTGCCATCAGGAAATCTCCGCGCTCAACCAGCTTGTGAACAGACCTCGAACCACGTATGTTTGCGAGGTTCGGAGGTTCTTATGCAGAAGCTGGACATGGCTATGTACGCGGCGACCCAGGATAATCCTGGCGGCCCCGTTTACATGATGGTCGAGGACGACACGGCGCAAATTGCGCCCTACACCGATGAAACCGGCCAGACGCCTCGCGGCGGGATAATCGGCTATGCAGTCGCTTATGGGCTGCTGATCGCCCTGATCGCTTACTTTATGCTCGCGGTCTAGCACCGCGATCACTTCCTTAATTCTGGATCGCTGAAGAACCCGCGGTTGTGGTCGCGGTTCACCTCCGATTGAACGTCCACGGATCCCTGCACGCTGTTCGCGCGACTCGCTTGCGCGGCGGCCCTGTCGTCGGTCAGCGACGCCCGCCCCGCTTCGATGATCTCCGCAGCTGCGCCCGGATTTCCGCCACCGGGTCCCGCCGGGATCCCGGACACACCATGCGGCCGATAAGTTGATCGAACTTCCGCGGCGCTGCCGATTTCAGTATGATGCACGTCAACAAGATCGGGCGCATCGATCCGGCCTTGAATCTCCTCGCGGATCCCATCGCGCTTTTCCTGCATCCAACGGGAAATCATCTCCTGCCGCACCGACCGCTGATGATCCGTCAGGTCTGTCGCCCACAGCTCGGGCGCATCCAGCCCGGGGTTCGTGGCTTGCTGTTGGCGATACCACTGCGCAAGATCCTGGCTCAGGTTCTCGCTGAGCTGCATCCCGTGCGTTTCGGCATAGCTGGCATCGCGCGAAAGCGACTGCGACAGCTCCTCGAGCTTTCGGGCCGTCTCTGAATATGACCTGGCCCGCGCGAGCGCGTCCTCGGTGCTGACCGACGACGACGACGACTGCGACGCGCGGCTGAAAACCCCATCGCGGTCATAGGTGCCGTCAGAAGTGGTCGCACCCGACCCGCTGGAATGCTCATCCCGGACACCACTCGACGCATTGCTTGAACTATCACTCGACCGGGATTCGTCAGTACCATGCCGCAACGAGTCTTGCTGCTGTCCGGTCTTGCTGACCCCAAGGCTGGCACCCGGAAGGCGACTAAGTACTCTACCCAATCCGCCCTTGCCGCCACCAGATCCTCCGGAACCACCGAGTCCTGCGCTGAGACCGCCTTGAACCTGGTCGACCGTCTGAGCACCCCTGTCATGCGAGTTGGAAACCCGCAGGCTTTGTCCCGTCGACGACCGCTCCTCGAGACCCTGCGAGCTGCTTCCCGTCGTCCGGTCAAACTGATCAATTGAGGTGTTGGTGGACCGCCCGCTGCTCGAATCCCACCCCGACGAACGCTCGCTGGACGTTCCGAACGCACTGCGATTGGTATGCGTACTGGTGAGGACGTCGTTCGCCGCGTTTTCATAGGCCTGCGCCTGCCGGTGCGCCTCGCTGGCCATCTCCCGCCATTCCGCGACCGTGCCGGTATTCATGGTCGGCGTGAAGCCGAGCCGCGAGATCGCGCCGCTGGTATCGATGACGTCCTGCCCATTGCCAAAGCCGGACACCACAGCGCCGTTGTCCTGACGCCACCCAAAGCTCGGGCCACCACCCATGAAGCTCGGCGCTGTCGACCACTGATCGCTCTGCCGCATGTTCGACGTCGAATTGGCCCAGCTCACATTGCCGTAGGAGTAATTGCCCGTCGTCTGCTCCACGGCCGCCGCTTCGGCGGCATTCTGCGCCGGCGCCAACATCGACATCGACTGCCCGGCGATCGACATCGCGCCGCGCGCGAGGCCCGCCGCCAGGAAGGGTACGCTCATGAGCATGAAGCCGGCGATCGTCGCCGTCTCGCCGTTGATCGCGCCAATGCCGGCATAGCTGCCGAGCGTCACACCACCCGATGCGACCCCGGCCGCGGCAGATTCCGCCCGCGTCATGCAGATCATGTGCAGGATAACGTATAACGGCCCCCATGCGGCGAGATAGAAGAACCCCATCCCATAGCCCTTGAGCGAACTGACGCCGGTCTGCGGCATCAGGAACAGCGGGAATATGACCGGAAACATCGCAAAGAAAACGACCGTCAGCACGATGTTCAGGATCGGCACCCACGCCATCGCCTGCTGGGCGATCGAATTGTAGGTGTTGCGGGCCTGAATGTCGGCGCGCGTCTGCGCGAACGTGTCGATCGCGGCCGACCCGCTCCCGCCAGCCATGCTGTTGCGAGCCTGCATGAAGGCGTTGATCGCCGTGTTCTGCCGCATCGCCTCGGTGAAGTTGCTCCCCGACCCGGTGAAAGCCGCGTTGACGATCGGCAGATCGTGCTTGAGCTTGTCGGCCGCCAGCGCGTTGCTCAGCTTTGGATAAAGCTCCTTGCCCCACAGCGGCGCGTTCGCCTCGATCATCGGGGTCCACTGCGCGTCGAGCGCCTGATAGGCCTGTCTGCAGGTAATGATGAAACTTTGGACGGTCCCGTCTCCCTGCCGCTCGAGCCACTCCTGCGAGCGCGCCTCGGAGCCAGGTCCGATCGCAGCCCAAAGGTCCGTCGAGGTGGCGAGATTGGTCAGTGACTTCTGATAGAGCATCACGTCGCCGAACAGGCACTTCTTGAAATGCTCCTCGAGGTTCGTCGAAAACTCAGCGTCGCGGATCACGAAATTGCGCGTCGCATCGAAGAGGCGCGCGCCATAGACCATGCCGTTGGTCGTGTAGTTCAGCTCACTCGGCATGACGAAGACCGTCTCCGCCGTTCGTGTGAGCCAATCTCCGACCTGGGTTGTGAAACTCGCCAGAACGCCCAGCCCAAGCGGGACATTGTCGACCGTCGCGGGCGCCAGCGAAGGGTTGATCCGGTCAGTCACCTTGACGCTGATCGTCGGAACCATGAGGCAGAGGTAGATGGCGGTCGCTTGGAGAAACCAGTTCATCCAAGCGCGGAAGTTGAGGGTGAAGGCAACGACAAGCAGCGAGTAGATGAGGCCCATCACCATCACGACGCGGAGGAGGGAACGGTAGCCCCCTCCTCCCGACCATGCAGCTACCGCATTGAAGGTGTTGACGAGATACTCGCCTCCGCCAACTGTGAAGACCTCCAGCATAGCCGTTGCTCCCGTGCCCTTACATCAGGCCCTGCGCGTTCAATCCGCGCGAGAAATTGAGCGCGGACGACATGCCGGGCGTCATTGAGTTTTGAAGTGTGGACTCGAGCATGATGCTGCGGTTGATGATCTGCATCGTCACCTGCAGCTTGTTGTTCAACTTCACATCGCGCTGGGCGAACTTGGCCCGGGTCGCGGCGATTTGCTGTTTCCACTGCGTCGCAGTTTCCTGATCGAAGGTCTGGTAGTGGACCTTCGCTTGCTCGACGCGGTCAAGCATATTGTCGAGCATCGCTGCCAGAAGGTCGACCGCGACGATCTCCGATAGCGTCTGAATCTCACCGTCGGTCAGCGCATAATGGGCATAGGCCTGCACCGCGAGGATCTTGTAGATCGGCACCGTCGCTAGGTTGAGGAGCTGCTTTTCCGCCGCATCGAGCGCGGTATCCGTCCGGATCTTGTCGCTCATGGATTTGATCATGGTGCTGATGCGCGGCCGAAGCGCCGAGGACGCCGGCACCGTGAGGGTCTGTTCGCCCACATCGTAGCAATTCTCGTCGTTGCACTTGAGCATCTTGACCGCGGGCGCATCGGCCGTGCCATCGAGCAATGCTGTCACCACAGCCTCTTCAGCCGGACCAAACATGACGACCTTGCCGCCGACGCTAGGATCGGTCGACGGCGTGGTCACGACCGTTCCGACCAGCGTCATAATATATTCGGAGAAGGACTGGTCGAACGCACCAAATTTGGCCGATTTCTTCAGCGCCTCCCAGGTATAGTTGTGGGGTTCTCCCACCAGCTGATCCTTCATGGACGCATCGGTGTTGCCGGCGATCGTGCTGTCACGACGGTTGCCGTTGTTGCAGCCCTGGCGCGATGCCGCCCAGTCGGAGAACACGCCCTGACTGTTGCCGACCGCCTCGCAGATCGTGGAGCGCGTCGTTTCCATCTGGGGCCAGATGCCGCCCACGAGCGCCTGCGCCGTTTCGCAGCTCGAGATGTTCATCTGGTTGAGAAGCTGCGCCTTCTGGCTGAACTCATCCATGACCTTGCCGATCTCGGGCGACACGGAATCGATCGCCAGCTTGAAGGCGAACCCCAGCGCATTGTTGGCCGTCGCCTTCAGCATCGCGACGATTTCCGATGCGTTGATGAACGAGAAGCTGCCGCTGAACAGGTCGATGCCGCCGCATCCCGCGCGCGCGCTCGGAAGCTGCAGGTTGAATGGCGACACGCTTTTCTGCGGGAAGCGCGTCCAGACATTGCCCAACGAATAGTAGCCCGCCGACTGGCCCTGGAACGCAGTTGGCCCGGTCACATTTGCAGCGCCGCCAGCGTCGTTGAAGAACCCGTTCATTTCCGACGCGACGTCGGCATGCGCGACGCTGACCAGCGCGAAATGCGATGCCGCCACCAGGCTCAAGCACCCTGCGGATTGCCGGAGAAATTTGCGGATCCTGCCGCTTTTGCGAGCCTGTTCCATCAATAGTCGCTCCCAACCTTGGTGTTGGTCAACATGAAGATCCGATCCATGATCTCGTCAGCGCTCAGCACGCCGTATCCCACGGGTATCGTCCGCTTGGTCTGGGTATCGAACAGCACCAGCGCCGGCGTCTGGTTGCCCGGCACGCCCATTCGTGCCCGCTGACCGGAGTCGACCACATAGTTGGGGAATTCGCGATTCGGACCACCGTCCATCGAGACCGCCATCACCGCCATTCGATGACTGTCGGCGACCGATTTGAGGATCGGAGCAAACAGCTCGCACGCACCGCAGCTCTGCGCATAGAAATAGAAGAGGCCGTAGCGCTGGCTGAGGTTCGTCAGGACAGCATCGCGATCAGCCTTGCGGTTGTCGAGCCAGGCACGCTTGCCGATCGTCGAGACCGGCCGCTGCAGCGTGTAGTCGAGATCCGGGTTCTGCCAAAGCGCGCGCTGCCAAGTGTCAGAGAAGGTCGAGGCGCGATCGAGCTGCTCGCGCTGGAAACGGACATAGGCGATCACGTTGTCCTCGGACGGCTCCAATATGGCGCGGGCCTTTAGTTCGTCGAGTTGCTTGGTAATCGCCGCCATTCGCTCGGCCGCGCTGGTCGCCGGGGCCTGCTGCGACTGTTCCTTCGCCGCCGGCGGCTTCGGCTTGGCACAATAGAACCACTGGCCGAGCTTGCGCTCACCACAGTAGAAATCATCCCCGCTCCCACCACGTTCGAGGGAGTCGCTGGATGCGGAAGCATCCTGGGCCTGAAGCGATGCCGCCGGCCCGATCGGCGACAAAGTGAGGAGCAGCATCGAGAGCTTAGCGAGTCTGGACATCGCTTGTCGTCCTTTCGTCGGTTGCGTCCGCGGCGACGGACTTGGGCGCGGAATGGGTGGGGCGATCGCTGGCCGGAGATGGTCCTTTCCAGGTCGCGTAGTGAAAGCAGCAGTCGAGGCCATTCGCGGGCCACGACGAGCCGCAGGGGAGAGCGCTCGGGATAGAAGTTGGTGGCGAGCCGGGCGCCATCTGCGGCACCGGCGCGCCCACTAGCAGGATGATTGCGGGTTCAAAGATCGACATTGCCACTGTCCAGCTCCCCCTTGGTTAACCGAAGGACGGACATCATCAGCGCCACGTCGATCAGCCGCGTACCGTGGTCGAGCATCCTGATAATCCCGTTCATGAGCGGACGTGCCGCTTCCCGGCCTTCGTTGCTGGCTTTCAGCCGGTCGGCGACCGGAATCAGCCATCCCCGCTCGACCATGTCCGCCACTGGTCCGGCTGCGTCCTGCGGCGGGATGGCACATTCGAACCAGCCCGCCAGGACCGTACAGAGTTCCTCAATCCGCATGGGCTGTTCGGCGCGATAGATGCACAGGAAGCTCGCGAGCTGGAACACAGTCATGTCCCAGCCGCATGGCGAACCGCCGCCTGACGAGAGCAGGTCATTTGCCGTGGAGATCATAGTAGGCCTGTATCTTGTCTTGAATCTCGCTCATCGTTTCGACCTCGTCGGGCAGCTTGGCCGCATCCATGAAGTCTGCATACACCTCGGTGAAATCCATTATGGACAGGTCGAGTAAGGCAAACTCCTCGATCGTGAAGCCTTCACACTGTTCCTTTTTTGGCGCGCCCCATGGTCTACCGAGCTGGACCCGGCCCTGTTCCTGAAGCACACGACTGAGCTTGCTTTCGAAACAACAATAGGCGGTTCGCTTGGTCTTGCAGATGCCGAGGAAGCTTGACGAACAATATGTTCCGACCTTGTGGCAGAAGCCCATGCGATCCTTGATATCGAGCTTCATCTCGTCCTGAGAGCAAGCGAACAGTGTGAGGAACGGCGTGGCGAAAGCCGCGATTGCGAGCGGGCCGCCCGCCAGCGCGGCCGCACCGGCCGCAACCGGCACAGCGCCCGAGACCTTGCCCGCGCAGCAGTTGATCAGGCCGAAGACCGGCTTATGGCAAGTCTCGCGCGTCCCCCTGAAGACCGTGAAATTGGTCTCGTCGAATTCCTTGCCTGCCTGGTCGATCGAATGGAGCGCAACCAGCGCATCCTTGAACTCGGTCGATGCCTCGCGGACGATCGGCTCGCAATCGCCGTTGATGCAGTAGACGTCGTCGCCACAGATATACTGACTCGTGTCAGCCGATACGCCTCCCGGGGTCGGGCATTTGTAAACCTTCTCCGACACCTTGCACGGGCCGCCGTCCGGGTCTTCATCCAAGCATTCGTCGCGCAGATACGTGCACGAGCGGTTTGCCTCGAGATCGGCGCAATCATTCCCTGTGGTGATGTGGTTACAGGTGTAGGTCCGGTTCCAAGCCCAGCACGGCTGTGTAATCGCGACCCCTTCTACCTCGCGAGTCACCGGATCGCTCGATGTGCAAACTTCTTGCTGAAGGCTGCATTCGCTGTTGCCGGCGTACGGCGAGCAGGCACTCTCGTCTCGCGAAGTCCCCTCATAATGCTGCTGCGGGCCAACATACACGGGCGGTGCCGCCGTGCGCCTCCAAAAGCTCCGGGTCGATGAGCCACCCGGCGTCGAGGACGCTTCCGACGAACAGGTATAGGTCCGATCTGATGAGGTCGACCAATAGGTGGTCCGCCCCGCCGTGATGCGCCGATGCTGATCGGCAAAGACCTCGTTCGACATTGTGCATTGCGGTGCCGCTTCAAAGCCGGAGCAGCTATTGTGCGTCTCGACCGACGTAACCGCCGTCTGATATTCAAGGCACCTTCGTCCCGCATATCTGACGCACCGCGTCGCTTCGCTTGTCAAAAACGCTGTTCCGCAGGTGTAGACGTGCGTGGTCGAGAAGCTGTGGTTGAGACCGACCGAGCATGAAGGGGTCGACTCCTCGATGTTAGCACCGGAGTTACAGGTCGCTTCATAATAGCCGTCGGCCCCTGCGCCGGGCGGCAGCGGCGTGCAGGAGCCGGCGCCGCCCGTAATGTTCTCGCCGTCGAGGTACGCTGACGGGTCGTTCTCGACCTGGGTTGCGCGATCCGTCGTCGCGAGGATCTCGTCGTTGCTGAAGGTTGGTCGCGTATGCGCGGCGTCCGTTGTTATCTTATATTGCTCGTTGCTCGATTTTGCCGAAGCGGCGGCTGCTTCCAGTTTATCGGGATCGTCGAAATAGGCGCCTTCAGGCAAGGTCGTGCCCGCATACCCTGGCACCGCCTCGGCTTGAGCATCGTCGCGGGGAACAAGCGTCGAGTCCGACTTCTTCTCGTTGCCCATGGCCTTGCCCTGCTCGCCCGCCTGCTCGAGCGTCATCTGCGCCCCCAAAGGACCGGCGGCGAGCAAGGCGGTGACGAGCGCGACGATAAGCGCTGAAGCCTTCACTCCCGTCCCTTCCGCATATTCGAAAGGCCGACAGCGGCGATGCGAGCTCCCGGTCCGTTGCCCTCGGCAAAGGAATTGAGCGCATATTCGACCGTCACGTTGCCGGTCATACGGTCAAAGGGTGGAACCTTGGTCTGGCAGGAGAAGCCGGCACAGAGGTCGAAGTCCGAGGAGACGGCCACATAGGTGGGGACCGCCTGCACGTTGAACGCGCGGAAGAGGCGTGGATCGATGCCGATATTTGTGAAATCGCCCTGGCTTTCGACAATCTGGCCGAGCCTGCCCGCGAACTCCTTCATGGAATTGTTCGGGAAGCCCCGGAAAACGACGACGCCCCCTGCCCTCGCCGTGTCCTTGATGAGCTGCTTAAGCGACTGCGGCGGCATCGACAGGCTCGCGAAGACAATTAATTGCGGAGCATCGCCGCCCTTTGCGCTGGCGTTCTTCGACGCCCCCTGCACGATCTCATCGAAGTCGATCGGCCCCGCCGGACCCTTGGGCAGATCCTTCGCTGCGACCTGCCGCATGTTTTCCGTGCCGCTTTCGCGGATCGCGGCGGCTTCCTCCCTGAACTCGTCTCCTCGATTCTTGACCTGGTCAACGAAGGCCTGTGCGTCAGCCGCCAGGTCGGCCGAGCGCTTCTTGATCGCCTGTACGTCGAGCTCGTCGACGGTCTGGGCGAGCAGGGCCGAAATCCCGGCGGTTCCTAGAAGGGCGGTGATGCCCCAGGCCAATAGGCGCATCGTCGGTCCCCTATAGCACGCAGCAATTGCGCTTGCGCCAGATGAGGTAGCCCATGTCCTCGCCACCGGCGGGGTAGGCGCGACCCGCGTCGGGCGGCATGGTGGAAGCGCCGATCGCCGAGCACGCGAAGCGGCCGCTGACGGTCGGGATCGGGTTGACCATCTGGAAGCGATATTGCTGCTTCCGCATGATCGGCATGAGGTATTTCTTGCACAGGCCCTCCGAGCCCATCGTTCCCCAAGCCAGCGCCTCGCGGTGCATCTTGTAGGCGAACCGGGAAATCGCGAGACGTGACGACTGCACATGGCCGATCGACGCCGGGATATTGCCGTTGAGCGGGTACATGCTGCCCTGACAACCCGCGCACCAGAACAACGGATCGAGCGGAAGCCCGACCGTGCCGGCGATGCAATCACCGGCGCACGCTGCCTGCGCGATAGGGTTCGCGAACACGATCGCCTCCGGGTTGATGAGCGTGGTCAGCGAGTCATCCTGCCAGAGCGGATCGATCTCGGTCATGTAGGCGATATCGAACGACGCCTGCTCGAAGCACACGAAATCGGTCAGGATCTCCATCCAGTAGAGAAGTGGATAGACGTACCAGTGGACGTGCCATTTGGCGGTGCTTTGGGATCGACCGCCGACCATCGATGGCCCGGCCAGATAGCCTTGGCCTATATCGAAGCCAGGGGCGATGCGGATCCCGCCGAGGTTGGGGAAACACCAGGGCTTCATCGTCACGTCAGCAAGCCGCGCCGGCTCCCAGAAACCGACCGAAATGCCGATGCGCGGAAGCGGATCGCTGCAGACGCATACCGGCGACGCCGGATTGCTCGGGTCGGGCCGGCTGCTCGGCCAGATCTTGAGCCCTCCTACCGACAGCGGAAACAGGCACGACCAGCAGACGTCGGTGATCGGATTGACGAATTTGCCATTGCACGTCGGACCGGCTGCCTCCGCCCTGGGCGCAAGCGCGAACACGACCGTCAACAGCAGGAGGATACCGAGGAAGGGGCGCAACCAACGCATCATTCACTCTCCCCAGCGCGATCGAGGAAAGCCTTGTCGATGCGCTGCTTCCGGGCGAGGTAGAGCCAGCTGTAGACCGCCGTCGCCACCAACTGGACCGCTACAAAGACCGGCGCCAATTGGCCCGCCATGCGATGAAACGGCGTGAACAGGGTGACGGTGAGCGCCAGCGACAGGCAAAGCCCCTGCCAGGTGAACCGCATACGGCGGAGCGAGCGGCTTTCGGGTGCCGCCATCGGCGTGCGCAGCAGGTCCAGCCACAGCGGCATCAGCCGATGCTCCCTTTCTTCAGTACATGCTCCGAAACCCGCATGATCCTGCCAGCCTGGGTCACGACGGCAGGCGTATGCTGAACGCCGAACTTGGCCGTGAGCTTGCCTTCCTGATCAAAATAGAAGCGCCGCTTCCGCGCCGTCATCGCCTCGATCGGCGAGCCGTTCACGAAGATGATCTTGGCCTTGAGGTCGGTGTAGCGACTGGTCGCCCACGCGATCTGCGCATTGTTGTCACCGTCGATGAAGACGAGGTCCTGCTTGATCGCAACGAAGTCGAGCGGGTTGATCCTCTGGCCGGCGGCCGCGATCAGGTTGCCCTTCTGGTCGTGGATGGCGCGCTCGAGCGTGACCGACGGATCATAGTCCCAGGTCCGCGCTTCCTCCGCCGGCGTGATGCCCGCGACCGGGGTCGGCCGACGCACCTTGGCCCCGGCACGCGCGGCGAACATCTCATTGGTTCTCGCCAGTTCGCCGGATGCTTCCGCGCGCCTCAACCGCGACTCGATCGTCGTAAGCAGATCTGGCTCGATGACCGGAAAGGCTTGCCCCGCTTGCCCGTAGTCCTTGGCCTCGATCCGCGCCGGCCCCACGAACGATGCGGTCACGGTGACCACGGTCGCAGCGACGCCGACGGTCAGGAGATCAAGCACGGTTCTCACAGGATTGGCTCCCCGGTCCCGACGATCTGCTTGCGGCAGACGAGACCTATCTCTGCGTAGCGGCTGTCAAAGCCGTCCTTGTGGGGCGTGCCGGCGAAGTAGCAGCCTTGCGGGATTTCACCGACGACGCCGGGCGTCAGCGGCTCGCCAAAGCGTGTCAGCGGCTTCATTTGGGCCACCATCTTGCCGTTGATCGTGACGATGGAACCGACATGGCCAACCACATCACCCGGCATCCCATAGACGATCTTGCCGAACATCTTCGGCCTGGCGCCGAAGTGACGACGCACCAGCGCATTGCTGGGAGGGTCGAAAAAAACATATCCGCCGCGCCCCGGGAGCTGCTTCCGGTGGATCACGAACGCCCAGTTCGGAAGCGAATCCGTCGTGTTGATGAGGAAGGCATGCGCATCGCGCCAATCGCTGATTGCCGTCAGGACGATGCTGCCGACAAGGAACGCGCCCAACATCCCCCAGAGGCGTTTCCGCGGCCTCCAGAGCGGACTGGGCGCGTCACTGACCGCCGTTGCCATCGGGGCCTCCAAAGGTGGATACCGAAGCTCCCGGCGCTCCGTACTGCATCGGTTGCTGCGGTGGGGCCTGGACCGGCGTCGCCTGTTGCGGCATGCCCTGCGCTGCGGCCATCGGATCGATCGTTGCAGCCGGGCCAAGGGGTTGCGCCGCCGCCGGCTGTGCGGGGAGCTGCGCCGCGCCAAGCTGTTCGAGCCGCTGCAAATCCTCGGCCGATGCCGGTTTGGGACGCGCGATACCGGATGCGTAGACCGCCGCCTTCAGGCTGTCCGTGATATCCGGCACGTTCTTCGTCAGGACGGCTTCACCGACCAACACCACCTGGCCGTTGGCGCTACGCCGCTGCAGCTCGCTGTCGAGCGTTGCCATGAACGTCCGCATTTCAGACTCGACCTGAGCGGGCGGCGACGCTGATCGGGCCTGCCCCTGCACATACTCGCCCACGATCGACGACAGCCGCGCCGAGACGATGTGATCCTGTTTCGGCGCGACAAGGGCCTTCGTCACCCACATGCACCAGATGATCGCCAGCAGCGCCAGCCCGCCGATGATGATCTGCACCTTTGTGAAGCCGGCGAAGACAGTTTTGCGCTTCACCGCCACGGCTTGGGGCGCGGACGGGGGACCGGACGGCAGGTCAAGTTCGGGCTGTTCAGCCATGACGGCGACTCCCTTCAGGGGTGCGCGCGGGGAGAATGCTGTGCCGGCGGAAGAAGATGATCGCCGAGGACAGAACAAGGTGCGCGATGGTGATGGTCTGTTTGAAGGCGGCGATCCGGTCGGCGTCCGCTGCGACATACCGGCTCGCGAAATTGTTGAGCTGGTGCATCAACCCGTCGAATGAAAAGCCGCCGATCACGAGGAAAAAGAGAAAGAACATCCCCCACGTCATCAGGAGTGTCGTGGCCAGAAACCCGGTGAAATGCAGGTAAAAGTACAGAAGATACCTGCCGTCGATGGCCGGACGGCGGACCGCAGCAGCGGCCGTGTCGATCGGTTCCGGAATAATCGTCGCCATGGCTTACTCCGCAGCGATGGCGATATCGTCATGGGGGACGATATTGCTCACCCATTTCTCGGGGTTGTCGGGATAGGCAATGCGCTCGATCGCCTCGTCCATGCTGAGCCCTTCGGCGATCATCGCGTCGATCGCGGCGAAGGTCTTGGGGCTCGAGGAGAACAAAGCGGCCGAATAAGGATCGAGAACGAGGCGGCCGACGGCGAGCGTCTCCGGGCCCTTGATCATGATGTCGGAATATTCGAACCCGTTGCGCTTGAGCGACCGCAGAAGGGCGTCGGTGTAGTCGTCCATCTCGAAGCGATCGTGCTTCTTGAAGTCCGCGATCGTCTCCGGCTTTTGCTGCAGGATGACGAACCAATCCGAGTTTTCGAGCGCGGCTATCGAGCCGGCCGATTTGTAATAGTCGTTGAGCGATTGCGTCGCCGTCACCAGCGACGCACCATATTTGCGGCAGGTACGCGCATAGGTCTCGATGAAGTCGGCCATCGCCCCGCCGCGCAGCATCTGCCACGCTTCGTCGAGCAGGAGAGCCTTCGGGATCGCTCGGTCGACCTTTCGCATCATCTGCTGCGACATGAACATGATCGCCGTCAGCACGACGCTGCGCAGCTCTTCCCGGGCCGACAGGTCGGACAGCTCGAACACGGTAAGCTGCGCCTTCAATTCGAAGGACACCTCGCCCTTGAAGAACTTGCCGTAGGTGCCGCCCGACGAGAAGGGCCGCATCGCGATGCCGAGGTCGGCCGCGAGCGGGTTGCCCGTCGCACCGAGCGCTTCGATCACATGGTCGATCGAGCCGCGACGGCCGTGCTTTTCCCAAACGTCATTGACCGCGCCGTCGATCAGACCGCGCTCGGTATCGTTGAGCCGGTCGATATGGCGCGACATCTGGTTGATGATGGCCTTGAGCATCGCCATGCAGTCGAGCAAATAGTCTTCGTCCTGGGCGGCTTGTTCCTCGTCAATCATCGAAAACGGATTGAGGCAGAAGCCCGAGCTCATCGTGAATTCGACAAATGCCCCGCCCTGCAGCTTGGCCGAATGCTCGAACGATCGACCATCGTCGATCACCACCACCTTGGAGCCGGCTCCGCACAGCGACGCGCACAGTTCCTGCAACGCGACAGACTTGCCCGACCCCGACTTGCCGAACACGGCGACATTATGGTTGCCGGCGGCGTTCTCGAACGGGCTCCAGAAGAAGGGCTGACCGCGGCGGCCGATGAGGAGTAAATGCGGCACCTGGCCACCAAGATACTCACCTTGCAGCGGCGCGAGATTGGCCGCCGTCGTGGTCAGCAGCGTCCTCATGCGCTTCATGCGCTCGAGATCCTTGGAAAGGCCGTTGGCCATCGTCATGGGCATGGCACACAGCAGGCCCATCACCTGCAGGTATCGATCGTCGAGAAGATCCCAGCCCGCGGCACGGTATACCGACTTCAACACCCGCTCGTTAGCGTCCCCCCTCCCCTTCGGCGAGAAGGACGTTACGCTGTAAAAACAACGAACCAGCTTTCGACCCTGCCGGATTTCCTCGTTGACGTACCGCCATTCCTGCGACTGATCGCGCAGCTGCGGCAGGAAGCGAGCTGATTTGGAATCCGCGAGACTCGTCGTCCGCATGAACTTGAAGCTGGCCCTGTTTGTCGACGATTGCGTATCCGGATATTCGAGGCAGAGGTTCGTCGAGATCGGGCACGGCATTCGCAGCTTGTCGGTGAACATATCGCCGATCAGGCGAACGACATCCCACGGCGCCCAGCGGTTGGGCAGGTTGCGGACCGAAAAAGAGCGGACGTCGAACACGTCTGGGTAGATTTCCCCGATCTCGGGTGCGCCCTGCACCTTCTTGCCGGTCGGGCGGAAACGCTCGGTCCGCAGCAGCATCCGGTCGGGCTCGACCTGCAGCTCGATATCGCGGCGGACCGCCTGATCGGCGATCGGGTCCAGCGGATTGTAGCTGACCACATCGTCGCCAGCAGCGGTCGTCGGCGACGTAATGTCATCGATCCATCCGATCAGCGCGACGGGATCCATCTTGCGGGCCGAGACATTCACCGACGCAAGGGTGGAAATGAGGCCCTCCATGATCGACACGATCTGTTCGACCGAAATGCTGGACGTCTCGGGCGTCGAGTAGGAGATCGCGACACGGTGGTTGCGCAGGCAGAACGGTGCATCGGCCGAGAGCGATTCCCAGACACCATCGGTCAGGAAGTCGACGCGATGCTTGGCCATGCGCTCGTACACGCCCCGCGCCGCGTAGCGCGGCAGATACCATTTGGAGAGCCGTTCGCCGATACGCGGGGACATCCACTGATGGAACTGCAGACAGCCCGGCGCCGGGATCCCTTCCGAAAGGAACTGCGTCAGAATCTCGCCGGTGCGCTCGTCCGCGCCGACCAGCGGCGCTGCCTCGATCACGAAGCCGCGCGAGGCGCTGTTATAGAATATCCCCGTTTTCGGGTCGTAACTGCGGTAGGGGAGCCAATGCGCAAGCATCGGCGCCGCGAGGTCGGGTCGCTGCGCGTCGGGACGTTTGGTGTCGCCAAACACACCGGCGAGCAGATTGTCGAAGAAGCCGGGCTTCGCGCTCATGTCAGTTGTCCTCCGGGACTGCGGCGGGAAACCCCGCTGCACGGACCGTCGCCTTCGGCGTCGGCTTCGCTTCGGGAAGGACGGCGTCAGTTGCCGCCTGCTGCGCGGTCTGCTCGACGCTGCGCGTTGCCGATTGATAGCGCGGATCACCCTTGACCCGTGCCTGCGCCTCGGCACTCGAGGTCGTTTTCGGAAGCGGTGTCGATAGCGCCGCCGCGGCCGGCCGCGCCGTGGCCGCTGCCTGGGCCGGCACCGGCGTGCCCGGGGGAGGCGCCGCTTTCGAAGCGGCCGACGGAACGCTCGGCGCGACGGGTTTCGATACGCCCGCCGCCGCACTCGCCGAGGAGGAGGCTGCCGGCGTGCCTGTCGTTAGGGCAGGCGTGCGACCCGCCCTGGGGGCGAGGCGGGCCGCAACATCGGCCTTGATCGCTTCGACGGGATCGGCCTTGCGTGCGCGAGCGGCGGCGACCACGGCGGGATCAGGAAGGTTGGGATCGATCGAGGCGACAACCGCTTCAGGCGGATCAGCCCGATCCACCGCTTCCGCGAGTGTTTTGGGACGCTCCAGCGTCGCGACGGCGTTCTGATCCGGGATCGGCGTCGCGGTCGCCAGCGCCTGTTGCTGCCATTCGCCGCGCGCGACAACGGCATGAACGGCGCTCGCCTCGTGCAGACGCCCGCGCTCGTCGATATAGGGCTGGAAGACGATGCGCAGCACCCGCTCCCGGGTGCGCCCCGCGTCGACCTGCTGGAGAGGGGACCGCTGGTCGGACGCTGCGGTACGATATGCCCGGGCCTTCGGCGCGTCGTCCATGTACGGCCCCGCCGGCGTCGTCGAGGCGCCGTTCGCATCGCCCGAGATCATCGCCAGCGCACGATCGTCGATCGTCGACGTCGGCGCGCAGATCCCGTCTGGCGCGGCGCATGAAAAACTGCCCTTAACATTACCGCCGAAACTGGCGCATCCGCCAAGGGCCACCAGCATGATCAGGCTCGCGAACGCCGGCAGTCGCCGAGAAATGCCGCGACGGGCGGGCACGCTCACGACTTCGCTCCTTTGAGCCAGGCCTCGAGGAACTGCTTGGGTCGGTAGCCCTCGAGCACCGCGCCGTCGCTGCGAACGATGACTGGCGTCCCGCTAAGGCCATGCTGATGTGCGAACTTCTCGTTCGCATCGAGCCCCTTGGTGTCACAGGACGCTTCGCTTTTGAACGGCTCGCCAGCATATGCGGCGTGCAGCGCCTGTTCCTGGTTCCGGGCGCAATAGACGCGATCGGCGACGTCGCGGCTGCCTAGGACCGAGATCGGCCGCTCGACCACCCGCACGTTCATGCTGCGCAGCACGGACGTCAGAGCACGGCAATAGCCGCAGCGGAAATCGGTGAAGACCGTGACCGTTTCGGCCGCGGCCTTGTTGCCCCAGACAATTGCGCCCTCCCTGGGAAGGCCCGCAAGGGACAGCATCGCCGGCTTCGACGGAAGCGACGTCTTTCTCACACCCGTCGCTGGCGTCCGGATATCGGCCGATTCCTCCTCCGGCTCGCCCGTGGCAGCAGCGGCATTCGCCTTGGCCGCGCCGCCAACGAGCATGTCGGGGTTGATCTCGAGCAGGCGCGCGGCCGTTATATCCTGCCGCGTTTGCATGTCGTAAACCCGGCCGATGACCAGATATCGCGCGCCGCCATCGACATAGAACAGGTTGGAGCCGGCGGTTATTTCGCAGAGCCCGGTGATCTTGCCGCAGTCGATCGCGTTGATCGGGGTCTTCGGCAACCGCGTCTTGAGCAAAAGGCGAACCTTGTCCTCGGGCTTTTGAACGTCGGCTGCCAGCGCGATGCCGGCGACGCTCAATATCGTCGCCGCGAGCATGAGGCTTGACGGCCGCGCCAGAGTGCGGAGACCGCCTGAACGATCAATTGCGAACATATACACCCTCCAAGAAGACGATTTCGACGTCGACGCCGGTCGGCATCTCGATGACGGGCTGGTACTGCTCGGCGCGCTCGATCAGATATTTCGAGACCATGTCGCCCGTTTGAGCCACGCCCTCGCCAAAGCCGCCTTCGAGGATATCACCCGTCGACAGCTTCTCGCGCTTGCCGTTGGTGCTGATGTTGGTGCCCTGGAAAACGGAATTGGCGTTGGCCGAGAAGCCGCGACCGAAGCCCCCGGCGAGACCCGCGATGAAGGCCTGCGTGACCAGAGAACCCTCGCGCGATACGACACGGCCGCGAACCCCGGTTTTGCCGCCAAAGGCGATGAATCCCTTGACCTCGGAGACGGCATACCGCCCGCCCGGCTGCGGGCAGGTCATCTTCTGCAGCTTGACGTAGACCTTCTCACTCGAGAGATCGCCGCGCGCCGCGCCGTTGATAAGGCAACCTTCGATCTTGGTCGTGAGGAGCCTGCCATTCTGGTAGACCGACCGCGCAGGCCCGGTGACACGAAGAACGACGGGCAGCGGGTCGGTCTGGCTGTTGACGCCCGCGCTCGCATCCACCCCCACGATGACCTTCGCCGACGCGAAGCTGTTGGGCGGCAGGTAGTTGATGCTGTCGGTATAAACCGTGTTGCCCTTGGCCACCTTCGATGCCGTGCCGGTATCGGCCGTCGAGAAGCTGACCATCTTGACCTCGCTCCCCCGCCCCATGTCGGCGAGGCGGGCGCCAGGCGCGCCGTCGGGGCGTTGATAGGCTTGCGCTCCGCTTGGACCGTACATCGCGCCAGGACCAGGAACCGGGGGAGGCGTGGTGCGCTTGTCGGCGATCTGCCGCTTTAGCTGATCGTTCTCGGCCTGATAGGCGGACAGGACGCGCGCGCCATCGGCCTGCATCGACTGGTTCTGGCCCTTCAGAAGCTCGATCTGCTGAGCCAGCTGGTCCATGCGCTGTTGCTGCGAGCTGACCGACTTGAGCTGGTTCTCGGTCGACTGGAAGCGGTTCTCGGAAAGCGCCATCCATTCCTGTTGGGAGAGATTGCGATTGACGAGATCATTTGTCGAAACCTCGACCTTGGTGACACCATCATCAGCGACCTTGGTCTTGTCTTCGCTGCCGCCGAAAATCCAGAAGGACGACGCGACAAGGCCGACACCAGCGACGCCGGCCAGCAACAGGCGCTGCTTTTTCCGCACGGCCTCATTGGCCGACAGTTCGTTGGCGACGGGCGAAACCCCTCCCCCTTCCTCGCCATCGAGGGCTTTGCGCTTGCGTTGGAAGAGATCGGCAAAAGCCATGTCCTTACCTCCCGTTCTGCGAGACGAGGTAGGCCGTGGTGACCTTACCGGGCGCGAGCCTGGGCTCGGCGATGGAGACGGCGAGCGCACTTGCCGGAGCAACGGTCGCCTCGGTAAGCTCGACCGACGCATCGCTCTTGTTCTCGATCCGCAGCACCTTGCCGATCAGGTCAGACCCGCGATATTCCGCGATCATCTGGACCTTGAGATTCCCGACATAGACGGGCCTCAGCGCGCGCTGCCGCATCTCGTAGCCGTCAACGACGCTGTTGGAATACATGGCCTGGACGAGCTCGACGGCGGCATCCTGGGGCCCGGCCTTCTCAGGCGCCGCATTTTCGGCCACCTTCTCCTTTGCGATCGCTGGATTGGAGATGAAGACCTGCGCTGCCTGGTCGCCGGCGATGCGGCACACGAACTTGTAGACGTAACCGCGCTTGCTGGTCGCGAAGAACGACAGCGCCGGCCTCCCAAAGCCGTCCGGAACCGACAGATATATGTCGCCTCGCACCGGCTCGTTGACGACCGAGAAATCGTCCTGCGGATTGCCCGTCGAGATCTTCGACACGGACGCGAACTCATCCTCGACGAGGCTGATCCGGGTCAGGTCCTTGGCCGACGCGGTGCAATCGACCTGACTGCTGTCCGACGCCATGATCGTTTGATCGGCCCAGGCGGGGTCCGCCATGAGAAGGACCGCCAGGCCGACCAGAGACGCCCCGATAAAGCGGCTCGCGTGGCAATAGGTGCGCGACAGAAAGGCGGCGCCGGTCACGGCGCTGCCAAGGGCATAGACCGACATCATTGATCCTTTTCCTTGCCGGTCGTCACCATTCCGAAGCCGACCAGCTTCAGCGAGACGCCGGAATATTCCCAGTCGAAACGGAAGGTCCGGCGTTCGTTGGACACGACTTTGTTGCCGACAATCGTGTGGAGATCGCCGGTCACCGTGGACCACAGATTCTTGGGGTCGATCTCCATCGTCTGGATAGTGAAGAACTGCGCGATCGATGACCCGCGCTGCTCATTCACGATCTTCATGAGATCGGCTTTCAGCTTGCCCTGGGCGCCAGGGGCGGTGATGTCGAGAACCGACTTCATCCAATATTCGAGGTTCTGGGGGCTCCGATCGAGCGTGAGTACCGCGGTGTCGCGCGTAATCAGCTCGAGATATTCGCGGGAAACGCCTGCGCTGCTCACCGTGAGCGGAGAACGAAGGACCGGCTGCAGGACGATTTCACGATCCCGCGTGACGGTGACAAAGAACAGCACGGCCGTCAGACTTGCGAGCGCCGCCGCGACCACCACAAGAAGATTGCGCTGCTTGAGGATGCGCTGGTTTTGCGCGTGCTGATATGTGATTTCCATGTCACCCTGCCATCAAGCGAAGATAAGAGGGTGGTGTCGCCTTCATGCCGGTGAAGCCGGCAGGAAGGTGCCAATAAGCCATGTGAAGCAGCCACGACGCCGCCCGACCTGCCTTAGCCTTTTTGAGACCCCACCAGCCTGCGCCCGCGAGCAACATGCCAATGAGAATATGCTGAGACAGGATTCCCCAGGTGAATGGGATCACCATTGCGAGGAATTCATCCAGCGTCCACAGCCCGATCAGCTCGGGATCGTCCAGATGAGACGGTATGACGTACTTGTCTGCGGCCATTGCACCACCCTCCCCAATGCCCGGTCGAAGCTGCTACCTCGCCCGGCCGTTGGCCCTGTCAGATCGTGGCTGTCACCGTGGAGGTGACGATCGGAATACCGGTGCCGGCGCCGACGCCGACACCAACCGGAATCGCGATCTGGCCCATCGAGAAGCGGCCCGACGCCAGCGCGACGATGCCACCTGCGAGGGACAGGACGGTGATGATCTTGCCGCCCGAACCCTCGAGGAAGTCGGTGAACTTCGTCAGGGCCGTGTCGAACGTGGTGTCGGCGCCGGCGAATGCCGGTCCAGCGAACAGGAAGAGCGCGAACGCGAGTGCGGCGAGGGCGAGGATGGCCAACTCCGCGCGTCCGCTGTGTTTCAGGACAGACTGCATGATGGGTTTTCCCTTCAATGGAGACGCGACGGATCCGCGCCCATTCGAAAATTGACCCCGGCGGGAGTCCGGCTGCAACGCGCGGTTTCGGAAACGACGGGGAACGGTGAAATTTTTCACCGCGCAAGGACCCTCTGCCCCGGTTTCCGGGGCGCACTGCCCCGACATGCCGGGCACGCTGCCCCCTATTCCGGGGCACCCTGCCCCATTCCTCGGGGCACCCTGCCCCGGAATAGGGGGCGGCCTTTCGGTCAATTGCGGTACGGTCTGGATGCGAGTAGATTCGCGCTCTGGAATCGAGGTGGTTTCAGGCGTCTAGAATTCAAGTAAGCTCTGCGGGTCGGCCGTTCGCCGAGGGTAAACCTAGAACAGGGTGAGGGACGTGCAGGAATGAGTGGGGACTCTCGCGGCTATGCTCTCGATATTTCGGAGCACCTTTTTCACCTGACCACCGAGAGTCTGCGCCTTCACTCCAATGAGACCAAGCGCTATCAGACGCTTGCCAGCCTGGTTAACTCTCGAGCCGCCTTCAGTTGCAAAATGGAGGAGCATGATCCCGAAATAATCCGCGACCACCTCGTCACGATTCCGACGAAAGGCGATATCCGTATTTACCTCAGTATCTCGCGCTCCAGCGCTGATTCGCTTGTCGAAGCCAAGAAGCGACTTGGAAGCCAGATCGGATCGAACCTCACGGTCGGCGATGCACTGTCGATATTGCTTTTTGATTACGTTGTCGAACAGAAGGCGACGCGAGTACTTGAACGGCTCGGCCTCGACGAACCGACAGGAAAATGCGGCGAGACGAATGCGAACGATTCGCAAGACGGAAATGTCGTTCGTCTCAAGTAGTTACCGGTTCATCGTGGGGCCATGTTCGCCTCTGGACGGGGTTGCAATGGCTGTGCTGGTATGTTCTCCTCTTCGAGTCCGAGCGGAATACAGGGGGCCAGGCAATGTCATCCCTTGCCAGGATAGAGGCAACAGCGGCGACCGCATTAGCGGTTGACGATGCGCAGCGGGATTACATTCCAATGATCCTCCAGGCGATGGCCGAGAAAGACACAGGTCAACGCAAGCTTGCCTTGAAGACGGGCATCAGCAAGACCCGCCTCGCCCTTATTCTGCATCACGATCCAGCCAAGCGCGCCGCCATGACGCTGGTCGAATTCCAGACGGTCCTGCACGCGTTGGACATAAACATTATCCAAGCCATCATTCGCGTAGAGGCTTTTCGCGACCAGGAGCTCCTGCACGACGCGCGCTACGCGACCCTGATTGCAATGCTCAGCGAAATGTTCAGAGGTCTGCCTTCAATGCTGGTCGCAGCCCTCGAAGAAATTGAAGGGATGGATGGCTCCGAAGTCCGACGAGAATGGGCGGGGCCACTGCAAGCAGCGGTGGTCCAAAGGCTGGTCAAGGAAGTCAGTTCCGTTCTCGTTCGCAGAGCCAATCTTTCAGAAATAGCCAACCTCGCAATATAGCGACCAAGCCCCGACGGGCTTTTTTTTGTCGCGTTTTCCCTAAAGACACGAACAACAATCCATTATTCGCTGGAACGCCGTCAAGAAACCGACACCTCAAAAGGTCGACACGGTGGCCGAACGCCCGAAGCGCGCGCGCTGGACCGACGGCGAAGGCGATGATGGTGTCTGAACCGTACCAACCCTCGAGAGCCCGCTCAACCGAGACCAGTTCATGAGTATATCGTCGACATAGGCCTGGGTCTCGGCGATCCGCGGTACGAGGCCATTGCGTACCCTGCCCGGTCCCGCGTTGTAGGCCGCGAGCGCCAAGTGGTATTGACCGAACCGATCAAGCTGCTCGCGCAGATATTTGGCTCCGCCTCGCAGGTTATCCGCGACATTGTAGCGATTTACACCCAGGCCCACTGCCGTGTCCGGCATGAGCTGTGTCAAGCCGAAGGCGTTCTTCGGGGAATAGACGCCAGATTGATAGCGGCTCTCACGGATGATCATCGCATCGAACAGGCCGACCGGGATGCCGTACTGGCAGGCGATGTTGCTCATCATCGAATAGTAGTTCTGCCGACGATATTCGGTGTCGGCCGTGAGGAAGCCGCTAGGTCGATAGCCGGCGGCGGTGCAGCCAGGCACATAGCGGTTAACTGCGGCCGCAAACACCGGCCCGCCCCTCATCCATGCCGGAATCGGCATCGAAGATACCGAAGGGATCATATAGCCTGCGACGGGCGCTGCGCCGAGCTGGGCTACCCCGACATGCGCGAACGGATCATCGTCGTCGACGGCTGCCTGCGCCGCTGAAGGAGTCCGAGGGGTGAAGCTGCTGGCCATCTGAAATTCGACCCATCGTCGGCTGAGATCATGCACACGAAATTCCCCCAGCACCGGACCATTGTCGACCGACGGCTCGGTTTCCTCCCCTCTTCCTGCATCCGGCGCCGGCACTTCGGGCGACGCTGGTGCTGGCGTGGCGCCCGTCATCGAGATCAACTGCACGGAGCGAACGGCTTTGCGACCCTGGGGCGCCGCCTGCAGCATCGTCCCGCTGCCCATCAGGATTGCTACACCACACAGAAGATAAGACCTCATTTTCGGCCTCCCGAAACCGCTATTTCGAAAGTGGGGATCGACAGAACGGGATTGTCAATCCCGCCGGCCTGAGTGAGAATCCCCCATTCCTCCTCCGAAAGGGTCGTTCATGTGGTTGATCGATCGCCATGGCGACGGGCGCAGTGCGCGCCGAATCCCCCTCCCCGACCCTGTCAGGTCGGCTCTGGTCCGATGGTACGCAGGCGAGGGCTCCCGAGGGGACGAGGAAGCGGGCATCATGTTGGTCCAGCAAGCCCGGATTGGCGGTAAGTGGATCGCATGTGACTGCCGGGACGACGACACGGCGCCACCCATCCTGACCCCAGCCTTTCTCTCCGAGGCGGAGACCTATTATTTGCGCCGCCTCACCAGCTCAAAGCGCCCCGAACACCAACCCGATTGCCCGTTCTTCCGGGATCAGGTGACGAACCGCATCACCGAGATCCGTACTCATCAGACACCGGCGGATCCTCCCACAGGCTATTTCGAGGTTTTGCGGCCCGCTCCCGAGAAGCTGGCCCAGCGACCGGAGGAAGACACAAGCGACGATCGGACCCGACATGCTTCGGTGCCCCGCCTTGCGCGGCTGCTATGGCGACTTCTCGACGTGGCGGGCCTCAACCTTTGCGCGCCGTTGTCGCATGATCTGGTCGACCATTCGATCAGCGACGAGTTCAAGGCGCTCACCGCGGCCGCGGGTAAGATGGAGATCGCGCCTGGCATCGAGCTCGGTCGAGCTCTGTGGACCCACGCCAAGGCGCTTCACAGCAACCGCGTTTATGCCGGACTTCGCGAGCTGTCTCGAAACTGGCCGCGAGGCCATGCACCCCAAGCGTTCCTTACCCTCTTCTCGCCCGCGTTCAAAGGAGCGCAAGTTATCGTTGCGGGGTGCGAGCCCGTCGTGATCGCCAATCGGGTTCAATCCCCGTCTGTGCGGGGAAATCCGATCAAGGGCCCCTATCTTGTCATCGTCGTGGCCGGCGAATATCCCGAAGCGCACGGCTACGCGCCTTTGCGGGCCTATGCCCAGCCCATCTATTCGGGCAGGCGCTTCATTCCCGTCGATTCAGAGTTTGAGCGGACCGTTTTGCGCGAGTTGCTGGCGGCACGGCACTATTTGGATCGGGATGGGATCGACATCGCGATCGAGAAGCCCGTCTTTGACAAGCTGACGCCGATCGGCGCCTGCAGGCCGGATTTCCTCCTCGAGGCTCGCTCACGCTCCACGGGCGAGATCCGGCAACTCATCGTGGAAGCCATGGGCGTCGAGGATGAGGACTATAAGGCATCCAAGGCCGTCACGCATCCACGCATGGCGCAGATCGCCCCGGTGGTCAGCATCACGCCGGCACATCTCCACGAGGGCCATGTCCGCGCCATTCTGACGGACGCGCTCAACGCTTAATCCTCTACAGCGCTGCGGTGGCCGTCAGCTCCATGACATCGAGGCGGCGAAAGCGCCAACGATGCCGAGGGTGACGGGCGTCGATATGAAATAGAGCTTCTGCCAGCGCCACCAGGTCTTTGGCAGGAAGAGGGCAGCGGAGCCGAAAGAATCGATATTTGTCCACGCTCGCTCGCGATAGATTTCGATAAATGTGGTTGCGACCGACAGAATGACCGCGATGCCGCAACACAGGCCTGCGGCGACGTAAAGAGCGATCCAGTTCGCGATCTCGACCTGTGTCAGATGCGCCATGATAATGCCATCACCCTTCCGACGACTCGCCCCAGATTTGCACCCGGCGTGTGTCGGCCCCGCCTGACGTCCCTGCCCTGCCCTCCTCTACCCAATCATGGTGAGCAAAGCCTTAATCGCCGTCGTAAAGGCAAAAGCATCAGCCGGGATGATTTTTCTTGCCGCCAAACGGCGACATTCCATCGCATAATCGCTGATAAATCAAGGGTCGGAGAACTACATATTGCGTTGCACAACGTGAATGAGGCTAGGTGAAGCGGATGTTGCGCCGGGATCACCGACCTCCAGGCGGATAGAGCTATGCTGGTGACGGTCCTCTTCATTGTCTATCAGGGCGTCGAGGCGATTACGGTCCACGACGCCGAACCCGCCGCATGGTCGGCGCTCATGAAGTTCGTGGACAGCCAGTGGCACCAGCGGTTCGACGATGAGCCCTACCTTCTCGAAGAGCAGGAACGCGCCAAGATGTTCTTTGCCGATGAGGACGATCTTTTCATCCTGGCCGAGGCTGACCTTACGGAACTGGCGGACCGCGTCGACGAGCTGAGCACCGAGGCTTGTGGATGTTGCCCCTCCCCTGTTCGACCATCGTGACCTTCTGATTTTCGATTTCGCTTTCAATCTGCTGGCGCTAACCTGTTCGCAAGGAGCGGCTCGCGCATGTTCGAATGCCTTATCCTGGGTGATAGCACTGGCGTCGGCACGGCGCGGGCGATCAATGCCCGCTACGCCCAGCAGTGCGATGTCCAGGCAACCGAGCGCGCCACTGCAGCCCAGATCCTTGCTTGGCGGCGGCCAGCCAAGCGCTACGGGACATCGATCTTTGCGATAGGATCAAATGATATGGCCGGTCAGGGACTTCTCAATAAGCTCCTGAAAATCCGAACGAGCGTTTCGGCGAAGCGTGTCATCTGGTTGCTGCCTTATGCGCGCGCCCAAGCTTACACGGTCAGTTCTGTCGCGGCGACCTTCGGCGATGAGACGCTCGATCTGATGCGCTTTCGCTCAGAGGACAATGTTCATCCTCTGAGCTATCGCGATGTCGCGCTCCGCCTCCTGCGCTAGGGCCGATCAACCAACACCTCCCGACCACAGGCAGCATCCGCGCTTTTGGGCCTCGGAAAACCACATCGCCCTCCGTGTGCTCGCGCCACTTTTTGCTGCAAGCTTCGCGCCATAGCGCATCACGGTCTTCGGATTGCGCGAGCGATAGGCCCACTTGATCGCCGGCAGCGAAATTGTCCTGGGCGACGCCTACACGGATCGAATGGCGCGACACCGGTTTGTGCGAGCGAGCGCGCCCGGTGTCGCTGGCGACCGATAGGCGAGCCTTCGCGGCCCCAAGTGTGATTTCATTTGGCCGTAGCGACAATTTCAGATAGACGCCCACACTCTTTCATTTAGGTGCTGATTGGGCTTCAGACCGCCATGCTTCTTCGTCATGCAACCCATCGCGTCCATGAGGCCCTGCAGGATACCAGGGTAGTCATGCTGGCCGGGCCCCGGCAAGCAGGCAAGACCACCCTCGCCCGCTCCCTCGCCGAGAAATCCCGGACCTATCTGACGCTTGACGACGCGACGACCCTGTCTGCCGCGAAATCCGATCCGGCCGGGCTGGTGCGCGGGCTTGACCGGGCGATCATCGACGAGGTCCAGCGAGCACCCGATCTGCTTCTGGCCATCAAGGAAAGCGTCGATCGGGATCCCCGCCCCGGCCGCTTCCTCATAACCGGCTCGGCCAATTTGATGACGCTGCCGCGCATAGCGGACTCGCTTGCGGGCAGAATGGAAATCATACGCCTGCTGCCTCTGGCTCAATCCGAGATCCTCGCCCAACCGGCGCCGCGCTTCCTCGAGTCCCTCTTCGCCGGGCGAGCGCCGGAACCCGGAACGCTGCTGCTCGGCGGCGACCTCGTCGATCTGGTGCTGGCCGGCGGCTATCCGGAGGCCGTCGCGCGCAAAAGCTGGACCCGACGCCAGGATTGGTACGACAACTATGTCGAGGCCGTGGTCGAGCGAGACGTCCGCGACATCGCCAACGTCGACCAGCCCGATCGCATGCCGCGCCTGCTTCGGGCGCTTGCCGCTCATGCCGGGCAATTGATCAACCACGCGGGTGTCGGCGCCGGTCTCGATCTCAATCATGTGACCACCCAGAAATATACCGGGATCTTCGAGCAGCTGTTTCTCGTGCGGACCTTGCCGCCCTGGCACAATAACGCCCTCAAGCGACTGACAAAGAAACCCAAGCTGCATTTCCTCGATTCAGGCCTGCTGGCCGCGCTCACCGGCCTCACACCCGAAAAGGTGGCAGCGGATCGCTCCCGTTTCGGCGCCATTCTCGAAACCTTCGTGTTCTCGGAGATCCTCAAGCTCACGGGCTGGTCCGACGACCGCTTCTCGCTGAGCCACTTTCGGGACAAGGAGCTGGATGAGGTCGATATCGTCCTCGAGGACCGGGACGGGCGGATCGTCGGCCTGGAGGTCAAGGCGTCCGCGACGGTCCGCTCCGAGGATTTCTCGGGCCTGCGCAAACTCGCCGCTGCGACGGGGCAACGCTTTGCGTTCGGCGCCGTGCTCTACGATCATGAGCAGACGATTGCCTTTGGCGACCGCCTAGCCGCAGCACCGCTCTCCAGCCTCTGGGGCTGACGACCACAGCCGGCTGCGAGGGATCCTCAGCTCTCCCCAGTGGCCGATGCCGACAGCCGCGCCGCCATCCGCGCACTTGCGCCGCTTTTTGCCGCGAGCTTGGCACCATAGCGCATCACCGTCTTGGGATCGCGCCAACGATAGGCCTGCATGATCGCGGGCAGGCTCTCGCCCGCCGCGAAATTGTCCTGCGCGACCCCGACCCGAATTGAATGGCTCGACACTGCTTTCAGCCAGCGCTGCAGCTCGGCCTCGCTCATCTCTCCCAGCAACTTCCGATCGAACGCGGTCCGGATCAGCCGCTTGTAGATCAGGGTGATGCTGTTGGGGTGCAAAGGCCCCTGCCCCACCGTCCGCACCGACCCGTCGAAATGCGTCTCGACCCGGCGAAACAGAGCGCCCGTGTCGATATGGCCGGCGTCGCGCCAGCGGGCGATCGCGCGCATCGTCGCCGGCGAGAGATAGGCAACCGCGCCCTCGCGCTCGCGATCGGTCTTGCTTTCGGGAATGAACAGGGTGCCCGCCCCCTCCCCGTCCGGACCCTCGATCGCGTCGACCATGATCGCGACCAGCTCCGAGCGCCGGCAACCGCTGTCATAGGCGACGCGCAGCAGCGCCTCGTCGCGAAGCCCAAGCAGGTCGCGGCGGCAGGCTTTCAGCAGGTGCGCGAGGCAGACGCCGCTCGCCGGGCTGTCGAGGTCGGCGATGTCGCCCTTGAAGCGCAGCGCCCGCGCCTGGCGCTGGCGGGTGCCGAGCGTCTTGCGCGCCGCCTTCATCTCAAACCGGACCAGGGGCGCGGCGGTGGGATCGTCGAGCCCGGCCATGCGATAGGCCCAGCCGACATGGACAAGGTAGCGCGCGATCGTCGCGGCGGCGCGCACCTTCTCGACCGAGGCATCGATCCCCGCCAGCGCACGCACCCAGCCCGCGACCGTCTCCTCGCCGGCGTCGACGGCGCGGATGCGCGCGGTGCGGCACCACCGCCCCCACAGGACCAGGTCGGAACGGAACGCGCGGCGGGTGTTGGCCGACCAGCCGCGCACGGCCGCGGCAATCAGGCTGGCATCGACCGCCACGCCGGCGCCGACGAGATCGCGCACGTCCTGGACGACGAGATCGAGCGTGCGCGTGTCACCCACGGCCACCCTCGTCCGCGCTAACGGCGGCGAAAGGGCGGCAAAGGGCACGGTTTCGCTCATGGCGCCCAGCGATACCGCCGGCACTCTATAATGTATAGAGTAGTGATAACGGTTCATTATCAACACTACGCTTATCGGCAACATGGACGGAGATCAGCTTTGCGGATATAATCGGGCGATGGCGCGCGCCTCCCCTGCCCTGATTTCGGTTCCCTGGACCCTAGAATTGGCCAGCGCGCTCGAATCGGCAGCAGCCGCGATCGCACGACTGGACGCCCGGGTTTCCGCCAGTTCCGTGGCATCCGCCTGGTCCCTTCGCGCGGCCTGGAGCGGTTATGCCACAGCCCTCCAGCTGCAGGGTGTCGAAATCGACGAGGCGGAGGTATTTTCATGGGGAACGGGGGTGCCTTTGCCCGGCCGACAGCATCGATCGTCGTTGGACGACCCGTTCTCGGCGTTCGATGGCTGGCGGCGATCGTTGGCCGCGACCGGCCATCACTGGCAGGAGCAGCTCCCGTTCACCCCCGAGCTCGACGACGGGTTTGCCGCTGCACCGGCCTTGCTGCGCGCCTGCGAGGTAATGCGACAGTTCGCTTTGGCTGATCGGTCGATTCAGCCGTGGCTGTGGCTGCCCGTCCTGCTCCACCGGATGAGCGTCACCCAGGCGCCCCTCCCCTCGCTCGCCGGTGGCCACAAGGCACTGCGGTTCGGCAGCCTCCAGGCAGGACCGCAATGCCTGCGCTTGCTCCGCCAGATGACCAGGGCCGCGGATCAATCGATCGCCAGCATTGACGCGATCGAGGACGACCGGCGCAGGGCGATCTATGCCATTTCGGGACTTCACCGCCCAGGCTTGCTTACCGCGCTCGCCGCCGCCCTGCTCCACCATCCGGTCACCAGCCCCGATCGGATCGCAGAGACACTTGGCCTGACGCTCTCCGGCGCCGGCAAGCTGCTCGATCGCGCCGCCAGTATGGCACTGGTCAGGGAAGTGAGTGGTCGCCGCTCCTGGCGGGTCTACGCCGCCCCTGATGTCGCGATCGCACTGGGACTAGCCCCTGCCCTGCGCGGTCGACCCCGCAAGGCGCTCGATCCATTAGTTCCGCCAAAAGACATCGACGATATCGTTTCCACCTTCGATCGGGAGATGGCCGAATTCGACGCTCGCTTCGGTTCGTTGGCCAACGGCGCCTGACGCCGCCGCGGGAAGTTCGCATCAAGCATGATCGCCCGCCCCCGGTCCACCGCCGGTGGCCAACCAGTCGCGCCAATTGGTCGGTTTCCTTCGGTACGAAACCGCGGCAATTTTCGTCTCGAAAACAGAGTATTAGCTCGATTTTCGCGCAGATTTCCCGGCGCTACGGCGCCCCTCGTTCGTTCGGTTGGACTATGCCCCTGCTCCGCGCCACCAAACCGGCCCACAAACTGAACGGAAGATCCAAAGCATGCGGTTCGCCTGATCTCTTTTGCACTCAACATTGACGATTGAATGGAAACCGGCCTATGTAACCATAAATTGGTTCAGGGTGGAAGACAATGGCCGAATTGACTTCAGATGCATCGCGAATAGCAGAATTGGCGGATGCGGGCGTCCGCATGATTGAGCGGCTTCGCCGCAAGGCCTTCCTTCCCGATACCCGCAAAGGTCTCGATGTACGTTATGGAATCGCCGAAGCCGCCACGCTCCTCGGCTGTTCGACCAACCGCATCCGCATGGCCGAGGAGGACGGTCGCCTCCCCCAGCCGCCGGCTACCGATTCGGGACGCCGGGCGGGCTACACGATCGAAGAGCTCCTTCATATGCGCGATGTCCTTGGCGCGTCGCCTGCCCGCGCCCCCCTCGATCAGCCGCCCATTATCGCTGTCCAGAATTTCAAAGGCGGCGTCGGCAAATCGACCGTTACCACCCACCTTGCACATTATTTGGCGGTGCAGGGTTATCGGGTCCTGGTCGTCGATTGCGACAGCCAGGCTACGACCACGACGTTGTTCGGACTCAATCCGCATTTCAATGTGACGCGCGAGGAGACGCTTTATCCCTACCTCTCGATCGACCCGACCCAGGCCGACCTACTCTACGCCGTAAAGAAGACACCCTGGCCCAATGTCGATCTCATTCCCTCCAACCTCGAACTATTCGACGTCGAGTATGAGATGGCGGCTGCCGGCGCTGACGGTGGAAGCATCCTCGCAACGCGTTTTCGCAAACTCAAAGCGGGCCTGATGGACCTGGCGCGCTCTTACGACGTGGTCCTGCTCGATCCGCCTCCGGCACTCGGAACGATCAGCCTCGCGGTGATGCAGGCCGCCAATGCGCTCATCGTCCCCCTCGCAGCAACGACCCCCGATTTCTGCTCCACGGTCCAATTCCTATCCATGATGGAGCAGGTCATCGGACAGCTCGGCCAAGCCGGCATCGACGTAGATTATTCGTTCGTCCGGCTGATCTGCTCGAAGTTCAACGGCAATGATCCGGCTCACGCCATGGTCCAGCAAATCATGGAGCAGACGTTCGGGCCTGCCCTACTCCCGGTACCCATCCTCGAGTCCGCAGAGATTAGCCACGCCGCGATGCGCATGATGACCGTCTATGAACTAGACAAACCCATCGGAACCGCCCGCACGCATAAGCGGTGCCGGTCCAACCTTGATGAAGCACTCGGACAGGTCGAGCAACTCGTACGCAGAGGCTGGGGACGCGTTTCGCCGGTAAGCGAGGAGGCCCTTGTCAATGAAGCGGCCTGATCTTCATCACTTCGTCGCGGGTCGCATATCCGCCATTTCACTATCCTTTGGGGGCGGGCACAATGGCGCGTAATCAGAAGGACTATCTGGCCGACCTCCTCGCCGACGACGAGGCACCAGTGCCCGCGCCCGCCGCTGATGAAGCCAGCGGCCCGATCGCGCCACCAGCACGCCCCGACCGCATGCGCGGGACCACGCTGCTCAGCCGGGAGTCTGCGCTTGCGCGCGTCGCAACCGGCGAAGTCCGGCAGGTCACTCAGATGCTTCTCGATCCTGCACGTGTTCGTGTCTGGACCGGCAACGCTCGTCACTACAACCATCTGACTGAGGAGAATTGCCGGGAACTGATCGACTCGATCCTCGCAGAAGGTGGACAGAAGGTGCCCGCCGTCGTGCGGCGCATCGACAATGACCCAGATCACGACTTCGAGGTTATTGCTGGGACCCGCCGCCACTGGTCGATTTCCTGGCTGCGCCGAAACTCCTATCCGGAGATGCAGTTCGTCGCCCAGGTCGTGGCGCTCGACGACGAGGCCGCCTTCCGACTTGCAGACCTTGAGAATCGAGCCCGAAAAGACGTCTCGGACCTGGAGCGTGCCCGGAACTACACCGCCGCTCTTCGCCAGCACTACGGCAACCATATGACCCGGATGGCAGATCGGCTCAAGGTATCGAAGGGTTGGCTCTCCAAGATGCTGAAAGTCGCTGCACTGCCCGACGTGGTGGTTTCGGCTTTCGCCTCCCCCGACGATATTCAGTTGAAACCGGCCTATGCCCTCGCGCAGCTATTCGACGACAAGGCGAGAGCGGCGACAATCACTAGCGCCGCAAAGCAGATCGCGAAGCTGCAAGCGGAACGCCGAATGAGCGGCGACCTTCCCTTTCCCGCAGCGGAGGTGCTTCGTCGCCTTCATCTGGCGACCGAAAGCAAGGCCGACGTCGCCGAGCCCTTCACATACAAGAGCAAGATTGGGCGCGACGCGCTCAGCCTCGTCTCGTCCAATCGGCAAGGGGCGACAATCCGCCTCCATGCCGGCTCCGGTGCAACCGAGGACGAACTCCTTCGCGGGCTCCGCGAAGCCCTCGCCCATCTCGATGCCTCGGGCCGTGGTTTGCTGCGCTGACCAGATGTTTCCCCGGGGAAACATCTGCGAAACGGCCTATCCCGTCCGCGTCACGAGTCATCCGGGTCGAAGTTTCCCCGGGGAAACATCCCATGAGCCATACGCTGCCGGCCACGACGACCGCGCAAAGGGCGCGAAGGCGTCGAACGCGCCAAGCTCGAACTCACTTGGCAACGGCCCTCCCCACCGTAACGACCACCCACGCCCTGCCCTTCCATCGAGAACGTTTTCCCGGGGAAACAAAGTGAGGCTGAGGCAAGCCACCACATCGAAATCCGAACGACCGCATCCCCACTTTCAGCGTTCGGCCAACTCCTCTACCTTGTCGCTACTATTAAAATCCGCACTCGCACGCGCTCAATCCCGTACCGCCAGGCACACCCCGTGACAAAAGCAAGACAAGCTCACATCAGCGAGCAATTCGACCTCTTCCTGCCCTATATCTCTGACCTCCCCTTGCGCGACCAGCGTGAAATGATGGAGCGTCCCTTCTTCAGTCTCGCGAAGTCCAAGCGGGTCAAGCCGATCGACTATAACTCTCCCGACGGGAAACTCTGGGTCCACGTCTCCGCCAACCCGGACTATGGGATGGCTACCATCTGGGACGCCGACATCCTGATCTACTGCGCCTCAACGCTCGCTGACATGGCACGGCGCGGCGTCAACGACGTCCCGCGCAAACTCCATCTTATGCCTTATGATCTGCTCCGTGCGATCGGCCGTCCAACCACAGGACGCGCCTACGAATTGCTGGCTCAGTCGCTCGACCGCCTTGTCTCGACCACGGTCAAGACTAACATCCGAGCCGAGAACCGACGCGAAGCTACCTTCAGCTGGCTGGATGGCTGGACCCAACTGGTCGACGAGAAGACCGAGCGATCGCGCGGAATGACCCTAGAGCTCAGCAACTGGTTCCACGAGGGTGTTCTCATGCAGGGCGGCATCCTCTCCATCGACCGAGCCTATTTCGATATAAGCGGCGGCCGCGAGCGCTGGCTCTACAAGGTTGCCCGCAAGCACGCCGGGGGGGCCGGCGAGGCCGGGTTTGCCATCTCTCTGCCGACCCTCTTCGAGAAATCTGGCGCCGAAGGCCAGTATCGCCGCTTCAAGTTCGAGATTGCAAAAATCGCCGAGCGCAACGAGCTGCCGGGCTATTCGATCGCGATCGAGCAGGCACCCGGGAAGCGGGAACCCAGCCTGCGTATGCGGCGCAGATCCGAGGCTGACACCGAACAAACATCTCGACCCAAGAAGGGGGGGGCGCAACGCCGATCGGAGCCGAAGGGCGCGGCCAAGGCCCTGAACGCAAATCCAACGACGGCGGCCCCGTCTCCACAGGACGGAGCGCCGGATCTCCTTGATGTTCGCAGTATGGTTCGAAGGACCGTGACGACGCTTTCGTCGAAAGCCACCGAGGGGTTCATCACCGACGCCACGCTTCAAACCCTTCGCGGCGAATGCCCTGGTTGGGACTACCAGAACCTCCATTTGTTGTTTCGGGAGTGGATCGACGGTGATCCCTCGCGCACACCCGTCAACTACCAGAACGCCTTCATTGGCTTCGTTCGGCGATACGACAAAGAAAACCGACACACGCTGAGGAATTGAGGGATGCGCCGCAGCGGAGCCCACACACCCCCGGCCGATAGGGATCGCACTCGCCGCCCGCCATGCAATGCCTCGCAGCGAGGGCCGATTCCCGCGGAGATCCCGACCGAAGCGTTCCCGAAGTGTCGGGCCTGGCCGACCGGATGCGCCAGGATCGCGCGTCAGGCGTCATGTCGCCGGCACTATCGATGCCTCTTGAACGTCATTCTCGACCTGCGGCGCCAAAATGATTCAAATCGCGCCTCACTTTCCACCCCTTTTTCGATCCTTCGACACATCAGGAACGAATCACGGTCCTCCGGGAACCGATGGTCGACACTTCGGGAACACAACGCCCGACACTTCGGGAACGCATCATCGACACATCAGGAACAGGCGAATGATCGCGACTCGCACGAATCCAAGGGTTTCACCGCAGGAATCAGGCGGCTAACTATCTAACACCTATAGAAACCAATCTAACAGCTCAGATTCTTCTTTTCCTTCAATAGGATAAGGGAAGAGGACCGTTGGCCCAATCTGCGCCCGATCGTAAAATGATCATGCCCATCCGCGTGAAGGGAGAGGAGAGGGGCTTGGCGAAGGGACGCAGGAGATACGATCATGCCCCTCACCGCCGAGAAGCCCTCACAAGAACTGGTCGATATCGTTGGAGCCTTGGGAGGCACGTGGCACGGCTATGTCGCAATGTGCTCCTGCCCCGCGCATAACGATAGCGAGCCGAGCCTGTCGCTCCGTCAGGGCAACAGCGACATTCTCGTCAACTGTTTCGCGGGTTGTGATCGCCAGGACATACTTCGCGAACTCAGGCGCATCCGTGTCACTCGCCATTACCCACGACCTGCCCCCTCACATCCTGCTTCCGCCGGGAACGCTCAACGCATCTGGGACCAGGCGCACGAAATTCACGGAACGCTAGCGGAGCGCTATCTTGCCACACGGCACCTGCTGCCAGCCCCTCCGGACGCGCGCTTCCACCCACGCTGCCCGTACCTTCCCAAACCCCGAACGCAGTTTCTACCCGCGTTGCTGGTCGCGGTGCGCGCGAGCCACAAACTGGTCGCAATCCAACGCATCTTTCTCGATCCCGAAACGGCCTATTACACACGCAAGGTGATGCTCGGTCGGCCCTTGAACGGTGCTTGGCGGGGCGGGGAGGGCGGCACATCCCTCGCGATCGCAGAAGGCTTCGAAGACGCCCGCGCGTTCTCGCTTCTCCATAACATGCCGTGTTGGGCAAGTTTGGGCGCCGGCCGTCTCAGTCATCTCATCATACCCGATGCGATCACGCGGCTCGTCATCGCCGAGGACAATGACGTCGAGGGGCGCGCAGCCGCCACCGATGCCGAGGCACATTACGCACGGCCAGGCCTGACGATCGAGCGAGCACCTCCGCCACGACCCTTCAAGGATTGGGCTAAGGTTCTCTACGCGCGCGCCAACCAGATTTCGGGCATCGCTGCCACGGGCTGAAGGAGGAGAGGGGGATCGAGAGTGTGATGCTGCCGAGGGTGCAGCCGCACAGGAGATCCCCGATGACCGACCTTTTCGAAGCGGCCGAGCACGCCGATCGCGCAGCCGCGACCCGTCTAATTGCCCATCTTCACACGGGCGACCGGATCACCCGGCGCCACCTGAACGAGGCTATGATCGCCGCCTTTGGTGGCACGGATGCCGACGGTCGCTGGACGCAGCGCGACAGTTTCGAAATCCTCGAACACGCCATCGCGCTTCATCTACGCACCAACCCCTACTGTTTGGCCACGCTCACCGACGTCGCGGCCGCGAGCGAGCTCCTCGGTCGACTCCCCACGCAAACCGTCCGCAGTGAGGAGCAGATCGAGTGGCAGCAATTCTCGACACCCGTCGACATAGCCGCGGTCGCGGTTTTGCTGGCAAACGTACAGCCCGATGACGTCATCCTCGAACCGAGCGCCGGCAATGGACTTCTCGTGGCGCAATGTGGGGCTCACCAGGCTTTGCACCTGAACGAATTGGATCCCACGCGGCGCGGACGTCTCTCGGCAGTGTTCCCACGCGCGACCATCACCGGTCATGACGGCGCCACAATCGGTTCCACCCTCTCCAGCGCCGAACGGCCAACCCTCATCCTCATGAATCCACCATTCTCGCGGTCCCTCGGACGCGGGGCCGACGACTATGCAGCCGTGCGCCACCTGCAGGCAGCGCTCCGGCGCCTTCGCCCTGGCGGACGCCTCGTCGCGATCATGCCGGACTGGTTCGGCCCGAGCGCCAGGATGCGAGACCAGTATGAGACGGTCCTGCGCGAGACGACCGTGCGAACCTCGATCCGCCTCGAGAAATGCTACCTCAAACACGGCACGTCGATCGCGGTCCGGCTCTTCGTCATCGACAAGATTCCAGGCAAGAGTCCGCCGGCCATCATCCAACGCTCCTCGATCGCCGAGCTGCTCGACGCGATTTCGATCAGCGATCGCGCGCCTCTGCGCAGCGATTTGCCGTCAGCAACACCCAAACGCAGCACCGGAATCTCGATGTTCAGGGCCGTCAAAAGCAGCCGCTCCGACCCGCGTCCCTTTCATGCTCCTGTCCGCAACGATGTGCTTCCGGTCGAGTATTCATCTCTGGAGACGCCGGCCCCGCTGCTCGACCAGACCGGCGTCTATCTGCCTTATCGCCCGAGCCGCATAGTCTTTGCCACGGCCGGCGAGCATCCCACCGCTCTCGTCGAATCGGTCGCCATGGGCTCAATCCCAGCACCAATCCCGACGCATATGCCGCGTCTTCCCGAACGCACGGTGGCCGAGCGCCTCCTGTCCGCTTCGCAGCTCGAAACCGTCGTCTATGCGGGCCATGCCTGGTCTCAGTCTCTCCCGGGCCGCTTCAAGCCCGACAAGGAAGGCGTCGGTCTGACGATCGCAGAAGACGGCGCCGCTTACCGCAAAGGCTTCTTCCTGGGCGATGGAACCGGCGCCGGCAAAGGCCGCCAGATTGCGGCCTGTATCCTCGACAATTGGCTGCAAGGCCGTCGCCGGAACATCTGGGTGACGAAGAACGAGCCGCTCCTCGAGGATGCCCGTCGAGACTGGACTGCGCTAGGTGGCTTGACCGGAGACATCCAGCCTTTGGGCAACTGGAAGATCGACGAACCGATCAAGTTGGATCAGGGCGTCCTCTTCGTAACCTACCCGACGCTTCGATCGATGCGCGGCGACCACACCCGCCTGAAGCAGATCATCGATTGGGTCGGCGAAGACTTCGAAGGCGTCATCGCTTTCGACGAGGCGCACGAGATGGGCGGCGTCGCAGGCGGGGAGGGGGCTCTCGGCGCGAAGAAGGGGTCTCAACAGGGCATTTGCGGTGTTCTGCTACAAAACCACCTGCCAGGCGCCCGCGTCCTTTACGCCTCCGCTACGGGCGCGTCGGACGTGAACAACCTCGCCTATGCCGTGCGTCTCGGTCTCTGGGGCCCGGAGACGGCCTTCGCCGATCGCGAACAATTCATCAGCGGCATCCGCAAGGGAGGCATCGCCGCGATGGAGCTGGTGGCGCGCGACCTCAAGGCGACTGGACTCTACATGGCGCGCGCATTGAGCTTCGCCGGTGTCGAGTACGACATATTGAGGCACGAGCTGACGCCCGCCCAGATCGAGATCTACGACACCTATGCCGACGCCTGGGCCATTATCCACCAGAATATGGAGAGGGCCCTCGAACTCACCGGCATCGTCGATGCTCTAGAAAATGCTACGCTCAACAGCGGCGCCAAGGCATCTGCACGGTCTCGCTTCGAGTCTACCAAGCAGCGGTTCTTCGGGCAGGTCCTGCTTTCGATGAAACTGCCGACCGTCATCGCCGCGGTCGAACACCACCTTCGAGCGGGCCAGTCGGTCGTCATGCAGCTCGTAACAACCGCCGAATCCATTCTTGACCGACGCCTGGGCTCACTCGGACCTGATGAGCGCGCTGCGCTGGAAATTGACCTGTCTCCGAAGGAATATGTCGTGGATTACCTCGAGCGGGCATTCCCGACCCGCCAGATGCGCGTCTTCACCGACGACACCGGCACGGCGCGTTCGGTGCCGATGGAGGACGAGCACGGCAATCCCGTTCATAACCCGGAAGCGGAAGCTGCCCGCAGCGCACTCATCGAACATCTCTGCGCGATGCCGCCGATCATGGCGGCGCTGGACGGACTGCTCGAGCATTTCGGGCATGATCGCGTCGCCGAAATCACGGGTCGCACGAAGCGATTGGTCTCGACGGGCGAAGGCCACCAGAAGCTCGAAACGCGCTCCGCGCGCACCAGCCAGGCCGAGGCGGCGGCCTTCATGCAGGGCCGCAAGCGCATCCTAATCTTCTCGGATGCCGGCGGCACGGGACGTTCCTACCATGCCTCTTTCGACGTCCCAAATCAGGAGCAGCGCGTCCATCTGCTGCTGGAACCAGGTTGGCGCGCCGATCGCGCGATCCAGGGCCTTGGCCGCACGCACCGCACCCACCAGGCCTGCACCCCGCTGTTTCGCCCGGTTACGACCGACTGCAAGGGGGAACTGCGCTTCACCAGCACCATCGCGCGCCGCCTCGACAGCCTTGGTGCGTTGACCAGAGGCCAGCGACAGACGGGCGGGCAAAATCTCTTCGACCCGGCCGACAATCTGGAAAGCGAATATGCCTGTGCCGCGCTGATCAGCTGGTTTCACCTCCTCGTTGGCGGCAAGCTGACCAGCATCTCGCACGCCGAGTTCGAGCGCCGCACCGGCCTCGAGCTTTGCGACAAGGATGGCGTGATGAAGGACGAGCTGCCGCCGATCCAGCGCTGGCTCAACCGCATTCTCGCGCTACCCATCGGCCTGCAGAACAGGATCTTCGAGGAGTTCCTTTCCCTTGTCGAGACCCGTGTCTCGGCGGCGCGAGAAGCGGGCAGGCTGGACGTCGGGGTCGAGACGATCCTGGTCGATAGCGCCACCCTCGTCGACGACACGCTACTGCGAACCGATCCGGTCAGCGGCGCGACGTCGCACCTCCTGACGATCGAGATCACGCGCCGGCGAACACCGGTCTCAGTGGAGCGCATCCTGCGTATCGCCGACAGCGACCCAACTGCCGTGTGCATGGTCAATTCCAAGTCCGGCATGGTCGCTCTGCAAACCCGCGCTCGGGCCCTCATGGAAGAGAAGGAGGGCACGCCCATCCCGCGCATCGAGCTCATGCGGCCAACCCGGCACGAATATATGCGCGAACATGACCTCTACGAGACGGCCTGGACGACCATAGACCGCGACGCCTTCGCGGCGACATGGGCCAAAGAGGTTTTGGACGCCACCCAGAAGGTCGATAGCGAAACAATCCGGCTCGCCACGGGCCTGCTCCTGCCGATCTGGTCAGCGCTGCCCAGCGATCACCTCGTTGTAAACCGGATTGCCGACGGTAACGGCCAATCCTGGCTTGGCCGCCTCGTCTTCGACGACCATGTGCCGCAGCTCTTCACGAAACTCGGCATCGACCGGGCCGATAATCTGCCGCCGCAGGATATCGCCAGGTCGGCGCTTGCGGGTCGCAGTGTCGATCTGACCCGCCCATTCCCCATGACGATCAAGCGCGCGATCGTGAACGGATCGGCCCGCATCGAACTGGTCGGATGCCCGTCTCAGCAGCTGGCGTGGGTCAAATCCATCGGCTGTTTCACCGAAGTCATCCAGTACCGCACCCGCGCCTTCCTGCCGGTGCCGACGGCCGAGTCGATCCTCGCCGAGCTGCTCAAGGCGACCTGAGCGAAAGGGAAGGGGGAGCGGGGATGGTGTCCGGGATGATCCGGATGCCAGAAGGAGTTACCCCTGTGATCCAGACCGTCAAGCTCAGCAAGCTCCGCCTCTCGGAGTTCAACGTCCGTACTTCGGATGACCTCAATATCGACCAGCTCGCAGCCGATATCGGTGCCCGCGGGATCCTGCAAAACCTCCTCGTTACGCCCGTGACAAAGCCGCGCGGCTCTTTCGCCGTCTTCGACGGTGGGCGCCGGCTACGCGCTCTCAACCTTCGTGCCGACCGCGGCGAGATCAACCCCGACGATTTCGACGTGCCGGTCATGGTGCTGAAGGGCGACGACGCGACGCTGTCCGAAACTTCACTCGCCGCCAACTTCCACCAGTTGAAGATGACGCCGGCGGAGGAATGCCGGGCCTTCCAGCATTTCCTCGGCACCTCGGGCGATATCGATGCGGTCGCCAAGCGCTTCGGTCTGACCCGCCGGTTCGTCGAAGGCCGCCTCCGCCTCGCGTCGCTTGCTACCCCGATCTTCGAGGCGCTCAGCGCCAACGAAATCACCCTCGACGTGGCGAAGGCCTATGCCTCGACCGAAAATCAGGAGAAGCAGCTCCTGATCTGGAACGCTTACAGCAGCTACTCCAACGCCGACACGATCCGCCGCGCCATCGCGAACGAATCCATGAAGGCGAACGACGCGGTTGCCTTGCTGGTCGGCGAGGATCGCTACGTCGAGGCTGGCGGCAAGGTCGATCGTGACCTCTTCAGCGACGGCGGCGATCGGTGGGTGAACCCCGAGATCGCGCAGCGGCTCGCGGCCGACATCATGGAGACCGAGGCCAAGCGTATCGGTGAGGAATCCGGCCTCGCCTGGATCCGTCCCATCGCGAGCAGCTACACCCACAACGCTGCCGCCGGGCTCTATCGCGCTTTGCTGCCGCAGCCCGACCTCACCGAGGAGCAGTCGGCCCGACTTGGCGAGATTGAAGACCGTCACGCCGTCATCCAGTCCGAAATGGAGGACGACGAGCTCGGCGACGATGCCTACCAGCTGCTCGATCAGGAATATGACCGTCTCGCCGAGGAGGCGCAGGCGATCCATCAGCGGGTCCCGTTCCTTCCGGACGAGATCAAGCCGCTCGTCGGCCTGTTCCTGACCCTCACGCCCAAGGGCGAAATGCTGCTCGACACGCAATATTACAGCGAGCAGCCCATTCGACGCGAAGCGCCGGCGGGCGAAGACGGCGCCGCGGACGGTGAAGAGCAGGGCAATCGCTTCTCGGGTGGTATCCGGGTTGGGGGCGATCACGCCCCTGCCGCGCCGCGCCCCGAAACGGTCGCGCCGGGTGGGAAGCCCCTCAGCGCCAGGCTCTACGACGAACTGGCGATGCAGCGCCGCGACATCCTCGCTGCCTGCATACTGGCGCATCCCGCGCTTGCCCTCGACTATGCGCTGTTCACGATGATCGACGACCGCAATCATCATTCGGTGCATTACGGAACCACGATCCGGGCACGCGCGCCGCAGGATCCGATGATCGGCGACATGCCGACGACCCGCGCACGCGACTATCTGGCGGAGGCCCATGACGGGCTCGATGCCTCATGGACCGAGCATAAGTCCGAAGTCGACCGCTTCGAGGCGTTCCGCGCTCTCGATGACGACAGCAAGGCTGCCTGGCTCGCCTACATCGTTGCGATGTCGCTCGAGGCGAAGGCGGGGTACAGCAACGAGCAGATTCCCCTTCAGAACCGGATCGCATCGATCCTCGAGATCGACACCGCAGCCTGGTGGCGGCCCACGTCGGAGAATTTCTTCGACCGGGTCAGCAAGGGATCGATCCTCGCGCTGCTCAACGACGTCGGGGGCGCCGCGCTGACGGCGCGTCACGCCACGCTCAAGAAGACCGACATCTCGGTGTCCTGCCACAAGCTGTTCGCCGGCGAGTCCATCGTCGAACCGGAGGTCAAGGAAGCAGCGCTTGCATGGGTGCCCGACGCGATGCGTTTCCTCGACCGCCAGTCGGAAGCGGATCCCGAATTCGCGCCGAATGCAGACGATGTGGACGATGACACAGCGACCGTCGGCGACGAGGCCGAAGATGCCGACGCGACAACGGATGCCGATTTGGATCCCGCTGCCACCGACGATGTGACGACGCAGGACGACCACGAGGCCGTGGACGCCTGATCTTCCTGACACCCTCCTGGGCGACTGACCGCCGGCGCACCCGCGTCGGCGGTCTTTTGCTGCCCGCCTTCTGGAGAACGCAATTATGCCCGCGCCGAAAAGGACGGGCCGCGATGTCGCGGCCGAGATCACCGACCTCATCATCCGCAAACTGGAAGAGGGCGTGCCGCCCTGGACGCGGCCATGGCGCGCCAGCGGAGGTGGCCGCCCGCTGCGCCACTGCGGCACCCCCTACACCGGCATCAACAATCTCTACCTCTGGGCGATCAGCGATCTTCGCGGCTATCGTTCCCGGTTCTGGATGACCTATCGTCAGGCCGAAGCGCTTGGCGGCCACGTCCGCAAGGGCGAGAGCGGCTCGGTCTCGGTCTATTATTCGTCCTTCACCAAGGTCGAGTCCAACCCCAACACGGGCGCCGAAACCGAGCGCAGCATTCGCTTTCTGCGGCACTACATCGTGTTCAACGCCGATCAGATCGACGGCTTGCCAGCCTATTTCTACCCGCTCGATGAAGTCCCGGCGCCCGTCGATCCGTCGGAGCACCAGGCCGTGATCGATCGGTTCTTCGACGCGATACCGGCCGACGTGCGGCACGGAGGCAATCGCGCCTATTTCAACCCGACGTTTGACTACATCCAACTACCCCATAAGCGTTCGTTCAAGTCTATGGAATATTACGCAAGTACCAGGGCGCACGAATCTTGTCATTGGAGTGGTCATGCGAACCGGCTTGCTCGAAAGTTCGGCAAGCGCTTCGGCGACATGGCATATAGTTTCGAAGAACTCGTCGCCGAGATCGGTAGTGGGCTCGTCTGTTCCGAACTCGGTCTCCCCAATGAGCTTCACGACAGCCACGCCAGCTATGTTGGTCACTGGCTAGGAGTCCTTCGAGGGGAGAAGACCGCCATCATCCACGCGGCGTCCAAGGCCGAACAGGCGTTCAGCTATCTCCGCTCGTTCAGCGAAGAGGCGTCAACGCCCGCCACTCCGCATGACGACGAAGCTGCAGAGCCCGGGCCCGAACGCCTTGCGGCTGCCGCATAAGCAGGGAGATTGACCATGCCTCTGGAGATCAAGCAGCTTACCTGCCTCTCGACCGCCCATATCAGCCAGGACATCGCCGCAGAGCTTGTCTTATGAGAATCCCTGGCTCCTGAGGCAAAAGGGAGCCACTACCCGGCACCGCAGCTGCGGTGCCGGGTAGTGGCGGGGGCGGCGCCGTGCGGAGCTTGGTCTTGCAGGACCGCGGTCGAGTTTGGCGAGCCCCTGTCTTTTCTTACGACCTGAACGGATACGTGGGCTCCGGGCCCGAACGACAAGCAAAGGTGGATAGAAAAGATGGCAAAGGATACCATCGGAATCGATGTGTCGAAAGACCGTCTGGACGCTTTCTGGCACTCCCATGACGTAGCGCTCAGCCTGCCTAATACGGCTGAAGGTTTCGCTCAGCTATGCGCCTGGCTGGGCGAGAATGATGGGGTACTGTTCGTTTTTGAGGCGACCGGTGCCTATCATCGCGGGCTTGAGCGATATCTCAGTTTGGCGGGGCACCCCTTCATCAAGGTCAATCCGAAACAAGCGCGACGATTTGCACAGGCTATCGGCCGACTGGCCAAAACCGATAGCGTTGACGCCAAAATGCTGGCTCGCATGGGGATCGTTCTGGATTTGACCCCTCAAGGCATAGAAGGTGAAGATGTTCATGATCTCAGGGAGTTGCTGACAGCACGGCGTGCCTTGGTCAAAGATCAGATCACGGCAAAGACACGCCTTGCTACAGCAACCAACCCTTTGGTGAAAGACCAACTCTGCCGCCGGATCAATGACATCGACACCGACATCAAAGCCTTGGATGAAGTCATTGCCCAGATCGCCAAACAGCGTGGAACCCTCGACGAGCGCATCAGGCGCCTGATGACCATTCCGGGGATCGGCAGATTAACCGCGACCATTTTGGTGATCGACATGCCGGAACTTGGGTATCTCGACAGCAAAAAGATAGCCGCGCTGGCTGGGCTTGCGCCTATGACGCAACAGTCAGGCAAGTGGCAGGGCAAAGAGCGGATTATTGGTGGCCGGGCGTCACTTCGGCGGGCAATCTACATGCCTGCGTTGGTCGCCATTCGCTTTAATCACGATCTCCGCGACAAATATCAGCTGCTCGTAAATGCAGGAAAGGCGAAAAAGGTCGCCATCACCGCCGTCATGCGTCGCATCATCGTTCTGGCAAACACGCTGCTGCGTGAAGGGCGTGATTGGCAGCCAAAACGACCTTGACCAAGACGGATACTCGACCTTCTGATCGCATCGCCACCGCCATTGGCAGCGCGATTAAATCCGGACATCTGGCAGGGGCAGATCGTCGCCGAGCGCTGGCTTGAATATGGCTGGTTCATCTGGGTGAAGTCGCCCGGTCGCGCCGCCATGCCAGAAGCGCTGCGTGCCTGCCTGGACCTCGCCGAGGCCGCGGGCGCCGACTGGCTGCAATTCGACCGCGACTGCGCGCCGGTCGCCGAGCTGCCCAGCTACGACTGGTAGCGGCCACCATCCCCACATCCCGAACAGGAGACCCCGCCATGGGTTGGCTTTACATGCCCCGCACTTCGCTCGGGGCTCACACCTCCGCGAAATCCTATCTCGACGCGCAGTTCACCTACGAGCGTCAGCTCGAGGGCGGCAGCAGCAAAGGACTGCAGGTGCTGGCCTCGGCGTGTCCGCAGAATCGCGTCTACTATGCCGCGGCCCAGGTCATCACCGACGGCGTCGCCGGCGAGGTATTTGCCATCGTCTGCCTGGTCCGCTGGAACCCGAACGACAAGGAGGGGATGATTTTCGGCTACAAGGACATGGAAGAAAGCATGGGACCATGCGAGGATGGCTGCCCCGAATACATCCTCAACCTGCTGACCTCAACCGACAATGAAAACGCTCTCGACTGGCGCCGGCGGTGCCTCGCCAGGCTGCAGCGACGCACGCGCAAGGTCGAGGATGGCGATCGGGTCAAGCTGGCCGACGCCCTCACATTCACCGATGGCCATGTCGGCGACGAATTCATCGTCCAAAAGCGTGGCCGCCGCATGAGCTTTCGCGATCCGGATACGCTGTGTAGTTACCGGATCAGTCGCTTCATGGAACGGCGCTGGTCGATCGTTCCTGTGACCAAGGTTCACAAGACCATCTTCGCTTGAACCGTCCCTCCTGTAACATGCCTCCTTGAAGAGGATTTACGATGCTTGCTGGTTTGCCTGCCGCTCCGATATCGCCGAAGCGCGGTATCCTTTGCAGTCGCGAAAATGCGCTGCGCGTCGCCTCCCGGATCTTCTATGCCCAGACCAGACCGGTCAGCATCATCCGGACCTGCGACCCACTCCAGCCCTTTCGCGTTTCGACCTCGCCCGGACGCGACGAGAATGTCGTCGTGGAGATGGTGTCGTGAAACGGAACATCCTCCTTCTCGGCCTCGCGATGGCCTCCTGCAGTGCCGCGCCCCAGCCACCAAAGCGTGCGACGTTCGAGGCCGAGGCGCGCGCGCTCGACGGTGACACGGTCGCCGTCGATTTCCGCCTGCTCGGGGTCGACGCGTTCGAGCGCAGGCAGCTTTGCGAGCGCGCCAATGCTTGCTGGCAGTGCGGCAAGACCGCGCAGGATTTCGCCGCCAGAGCCCTGCGCGACAAGACCGCCATCATCCAGCTTACGCCCAGCACAAGCTATGGGCGCCCGGTTGCGGTGGTGACGGTTGATGGCGAGGATCTTGGGGAGATGATGATCCGCGCCGGCCTTGCCGTTCCCGAAGGCAAATATCTGCACCGCGATCCCGAACGGGCGTCGCGCTACGAAGCCGCTTTCACACAGGCCGAAGCGAAGAGGGCAGGGGCCCTTGCCGGCCGATGGATCGCCCCATCGAAATGGCGTCATGGCGAGCGACTGGCGTGCGAGCGGTGACCTTGTCCGAAGCGCTGGACCGGATTCAGGTTGGTGCGCGTGCCCGTCGCGGCGGTTGGCACAATGGCCTGCTCTACATCTATGTCCCCCGCGCCGGCGGCATTGCCGAGCCGTTCCTGCGCTATCGCCAAGGCAGCGATACGCTGGAACAGCCTTATCCGCCCCGGCGTGCCGACTGGTTTGCTGATGATTGGCTGATCGTCACCGAGGAGGGGGAGCCGGACAGCTCCGCCGATGGAAAGGCGCCCGCCGCTTCCGAGCCGGTCAGACCAGAAGCGTCGGATCCTCCCACCACGACGGACCCTGCGTGAAGTCGCCAGACTGTGCGACCAACGGACCATCCGGCGCGTCTGCCACATAGGGGTTTGTGAGCGGCATCACCCGCGCCTTGAGGCGCTGCATCTCTCCAGCCACGCGGCCGCGCCGCTCGAGCAGATCCTCGAGCCACATCAGATCGTCGAGCATCCCGACCACGCCGCGACCGGCAAGGCAGAAATAGATGCACCGCTGGAAATCATCGGCGCCGTCGTTCGCCAGGATCGCAGTGAGCTTCGCCTTGCCCGCCGGGATGCCCTCATGGACCCAGCTGACGGCTTCGCGCACCTCGCGCACCGAATAATAGGCATCCTCGACATGCATGCCGATAGCTGCGTTCGCGATCATGCGGCGCGTGGGGCGATTGTCAGCATCAAGCGACGCATCGCGCAGGGTGATGTCGAGATCGAAACGATCGTGAAACACGGTCTTCTTCATGGCGCACCTCCTGGCGGACGGAACGTAACGGGAACAATCAGCGCCGTCAAGCCGACGCCCACGGGAAGAGATGAGGGGGAGGGGGCCGGGCAAATCACTTCCGGAGATGAGCGATGTCCTTCGAATCTTCCGCGCAGCCTGTCGCGTCCATCTGGGGCGGCATCGCCACCGCCGATCAAATCCTGCCCGGCGTCTGGCATGTCAGCACAGCATCCCACGGTGGCCTGATCCTGTCGGCGCAACGACAGCAGGCGATGCCCGGCGCATTGCGCCTAGAGGGAGTCCACTACGAGGAGGATGTCGACTGGAGCCTGGTCTACCTCGCATTCGAAGCTGAGCTGAAGCTCCTGCGACGGCCCGGAATGGCGGCATCGCTTCAGCTTGCGCATGATATCGCCCGCAACTGGCACCCGCGGCGCTACGGCGACTTCACAGGTATAGCTGTCGCGCCACGCGACAGCTACGTCATGCGCCGCCGCGCAGCTTATCAGGCCGTGATCGGCGAGATCGTCGTCACCGCTGCCTTCGGCACCCACGAGGCCTGGGTCCCAGCGGGCAAGACGGGATTGTTCGGGCGCCGCGTCGCAAGCGTCGATCATCTGGGATGGGCCAAATATGACGGTCCCGACGTTCGCGCGCTGGTCGATGCGGCCCGCTACGACAGCGGCAACATCGTCAACAGTTTTGCCGCGATCGGTGCCGAGCTGATCTGATGTCGATCGAGATCATCATCGGCTTGCCGCATCTGTGCGAAGGTCCGCTCCTCTTCCGGGCACGTGCCCTGCAACAGCCGGTGCTCATCTCCGCGAACTGCCTGTCCATATGGTCGACGCGTCGAGGCTGGCGCGAATGGACGGGCTGGAAGCTTCATCATCTCGCCAATGCCCATAGCCTTCACAGCCTCGTGCTCGATTCTGCTGGTTATGCTGCGATGTCAGTCTACGGCGGCTTTCCCTGGACCGTCGATTCCTATGTCGCGCTCGCCGCCGCCTTCCCGTTCCGGTGGTGGGCCAGCCTCGACTATTGTGTCGAGCAGGGCGTCGCCCGCGATCGCGAAGAGGTCATCGACCGGCTGTCCCGCACCATCCGCGCCAACCGCGATTGCCGGCAGCGTGCCGCGGATCTCGGCATAACCGACACCCTGATGCCCGTGATCCAGGGCCGCCTTCCCGAAGACTATGAGCGCTGCATCGACGCGCTCTGGGGCATGATGAAGCCTGGCGCGATCATCGGCGTCGGCTCGATGTGCCGACGGGAAATCGACGGCCCCGAAGGCCTGATCGCCGTCATCGATCATCTCGATCGTGTTTTGCCGAAGGGCGTCCGCCTTCACGCATTCGGGGTCAAAGGCCCGGCGATCCCCTACCTCCTGCCGTTTGCCCACCGCATCGCCTCGCTCGACAGCCAGGCCTACGCCGTCAGTGCGCGCCGCGAGGCCCATCAGCGGCGCATCTCCAAGTCCGACCAGCTCGTGGCGGATCATATGGAGCACTGGCTCCACACCCAGCGCGCCCGCCTGTCTGAATCTGCCCGGCAGCTTCCCGTCCGCGCACCGGCGATGCCCGACCCCAGTCCGAGCGATCCCTGGGAGGCCGCGATCGCGCAGGCGCGCAGCGAGATCCGCGCCCTCATCGAATCCGGTGATCTCGATCACGACGAGCTGACAGCGCCGTGGATCGAGCAATGGGCCGCCGACATCTACCGCGACCGTCGCGCCGCCTGATCTAGGGGAGGGGGAAGGCCGAGGGCAAGCGAAGGGGCAGTTGAGAGCCGCTCCCGCGACCAGAGGAGCCCTCCCATGCTGCAACCACACGCCATCACCGAGCGCGTCTTTCGCCATGGCCATCTCGCGTGCGGGATCGGCGCCGGCGCCAAAGGCTTCAACATGGCCAATCCGCGTGTCGGCAACTTGCGCGGCCGCTTCGAATGTGCCGGCGGCATCGACGTAGATCCCGGCGCGATCACCAACTTCGAACACATGACCGGCGTGAAGGGCACGGTCATGGACCTGTTCAGCCGCGACCAATATCGCGCCTTCCACGGACGCGATCCCGGCCCTGAATGGGGAGAAGCCGTTCCCGACGATATCCGCGAGGTGTTCGGCCGTCTCGACGTCGCCTTTGCGAGCTTCCCGTGCAAGGGCTTCAGCAGCCTGCTGTCGCAGTCGATCAGCCTGACCGACAAATATCAGGCGCTCAACGCCCTCACGCTGCGCGGAATCTGGCTGCTCCTCGAGGCCTATCGCGACGATCCGGTCGCGGCGATCATCTTCGAGAATGTTCCGCGCATCGCCACCCGTGGCCGGTGGCTGCTCAACCAGATCGAAGCGCTGCTCCGCTCGTTCGGCTACAGCGTCAACGAGGATACGCACGATTGCGGCGTGATTGGCAATCTGGCCCAAAGCCGCAAGCGCTTCCTCCTGATTGCCCGCTATCCCGAGAAGCTCCCCAACTACATCTACCAACCCCGCGAACACCGCCTCCGCGGTGTCGGCGAAGTCATCGGCAAGCTGCCGCTTCCGGGCGATCCTCGCGCCGGTGTGATGCACCGCGTCCCGGCGCTGCAGTGGAAGACCTGGGTCCGCCTCGCCTTCGTCGAGCCCGGCAAGGACTGGCGCTCGCTCAACCGCCTCGCCGTCGAGAACGGCGTGCTGCGCGACTTTGGCATCATTCCGGAGATGGCGCTGCGCGACAACGCTTACGGCGTCTGCCGGTGGGACGATCGCGGTCCGCTGATCACGAGCGCGCGGGCGCCCGGGCAGGGGCGCTTCTCGGTCGCCGATCCGCGGGCAATCTCGAGCCGCGAGGGTTCGGGCTTCCTGGGTGTCAATCGATGGTCCGGCACGGTCGGCGTCATCAGCTCGCGCGGGCTGCCGACCAATGGCAGCTACTCGGTCGCCGACCCTCGCTATGGCGAGCGTGATCGCGACAGCACGCTGGGTGTTGTCCGCTGGGGCGCCGCGTCCGGCGTGATCCAGGGCAAGAGC